>NZ_JACHJC010000001.1:3000000-3247500 GCF_014203425.1 Micromonospora echinospora | reverse complement strand
CCGGGGCACCGCCCGGTTCTCAGGTCCCGCGCTCCGGCCTGTCAGGTCTTTCGCCCTGTTTCGTCCGTTCCGCGCTGGCATAGAAAAAGTTACGCGCCCAGCGGAGTGATCGTCAAATCCGCTGGGCGCGTCCCGCGTCACATCGTCGACAGCGGACTATCCGCGCAGCTCGACACCGGCGAACGAGCGCTTCCCCCGACGCAGCACGAGGTACCGGCCGTGCAGCAGGTCGTCGGCCGACACCACCGCGTCCACCTCGGAGATCCGGGTGTTGTTCACGTAGGCGCCGCCCTCGGCGATCACCCGGCGTGCCTCCTTCATGCTCGGCACCAGGCCCGACTCCTTGAGCAGGCCGGCGACGTCCGGCAGCTCGTCGAGGTGCACCAGGCCGGCCTCGGTCAGCGCCGCGCGCAGCGTCTCCGGGGCCAGCTCGTCGAGCGAGCCGCGCCCGAACAGCGCCTGGCTGGCCGCCACCGCCTGGGCCGCCTCCCGCTCGCCGTGCACGAGCGTGGTCAGCTCCTCGGCCAGTGCCCGCTGGGCGAGGCGCGCCTGCGGCCGCTCCGCGGTGGCCTTCTCCAGCTCCTCCAGCTCCTCGCGGGAGCGGAAGCTGAAGTACCGCAGGTAACGGCTGACGTCCCGGTCGTCGGCGTTGACCCAGAACTGGTAGAACGCGTACGGGCTGGTCATCTGCGGGTCGAGCCAGACCGTGCCGGTCTCGCTCTTGCCGAACTTGGTGCCGTCGGACTTCGTCACCAGCGGCGTGGTGAACGCCTCCACCGGCCCGGCGCCGCGCCGCCGGATGTAGTCCACACCGGCGGTGATGTTGCCCCACTGGTCGGAGCCGCCGTACTGGAGCCGGCAGCCGTGCCGGCGGTGCAGCTCGAAGTAGTCGTTGGCCTGGAGGAGCTGGTAGCTGAACTCGGTGTAGCTGATGCCCGTCTCCAGCCGCGCCTTGACCACCTCGCGGGCGAGCATCTTGTTCACCGGGAAGTGCTTGCCGACGTCCCGGAGAAATTCCACCACCGACATCTCGCCGGTCCAGTCCAGGTTGTTGACCAGTTGCGCCGCGTTCTCCCCGGAGTACGTGACGAACGGCGAGAGCTGCTCGCGGATGCGCTCCACCCAGCCGGCGATCACCTCGGGCGGGTTCAGCGTGCGCTCGGCGCTCTCCTTCGGGTCGCCGATCTGCCCGGTGGCGCCGCCGACGAGCAGCAGCGGACGGTGCCCGGCCTGCTGGAGCCGGCGGGCCATGACGACCTGCATCAGGTTGCCGATGTGCAGGCTCGGCGCGGTGGGGTCGAAGCCCACGTAGAAGGTGGTGCTCCCGCCGTCGAGCAGCTCACGCAGCTCGTCAAGGCCGGTCGAGTCCTGGATCAGGCCCCGCCACAGCAGGTCTTCGGTCAGGGAGTCCCGCCCCTGCGGGAGGTTGCTGTCGGTCACGGTCACCGATTGTCCCCCATTCCCGCCCCCGGCCCGTACCGGGTTTGCCGACGTGGCGGCGACTAGGCTGGCGGCGCCGTCGAACGCGAGGAGGAACCGCGGTGGACATGCCGAACCTGACCGGTGGCTTCGTGGCCCTGCTGGGCCTGACGTTCGACGAGGTCAGCGGGGACCGGGTGGTGATCCGCTGGAAGGTCCGCCCGGAGCTGCACCAGCCGTACGGGATCCAGCACGGCGGCGTCTACTGCTCGGTGGTGGAGACGGCGGCCAGCATCGGCGGCGCGCTCTGGCTGGGCGACAAGGGCAACGTCGTCGGGGTGTCGAACCAGACCGACTTCCTGCGCGCGGTGCGCGACGGTGAGCTGACCGCTGTCGGCACGCCCGTGCACCGGGGCCGCAGCCAGCAGCTCTGGCTCGTGGAGATCACCGACGCCGACGGCCGGCTGGTGGCCCGCGGTCAGGTGCGGCTGCAGAACCTCACCGCCTCCTGACGCATTCGCCCAAAACCGGGCACTGACGCCGATATCGTCGCCTCGGTGAGATCGTCCGCACCCGGCCCGACGTGAGGAAGCTGTTCGCCGCCACGCTCGGCGTGCTGTCGGCGGTCGGCGGATTCGTCGACATCGGTGACCTGGTGGCGGCCAGTCAGGCCGGCGCGCTGTTCGGCATGGCGCACACCTGGGTGCTGCTGATCGGCGTGGTCGGCATCTGCGCGTACGCGGAAATGGCCGGCCGGATCGCTGCGGTGAGCGGGCGGGCGGTGTTCGACCTGGTCCGGGAGCGCCTCGGACCACGCGTGGCGCTGCTCAACCTGGTCGCGTCGTGGCTGGTCACGGTGGTCACGCTCGCCGCGGAGCTGGGTGGGGTGGCGCTGGCGCTGCAACTGGCGACCCGGGTGAGCCACCTGTTCTGGGTGCCACTGGCCGCGCTGGCGGTCTGGCTGGTGCTGTGGCGGTTGCGGTTCGAGCTGATGGAGCGGATCTTCGGCCTGGCCGGGCTGGCGCTGCTGGTGTTCGCGGTCGCGCTGGTGGCGCTGCCGACCGACTGGCCGGCACTCGGGCAGGGCGCGTGGCAGATCAGCGCGGCGGGGCACGGCTGGCCGCTGTACTGGTTCGTGGCGGTGGCGCTGTTCGCCTCGACTGTCAGCCCGTACGAGGTGTTCTTCTTCTCCTCCGGCGGCGTCGAGGAGCGGTGGGGCGCGGCGGACCTGGCGCGGGCCCGTTCGAACGTGCTGATCGGCTTCCCGGTGGGCGGGTTCCTGGCGTTGTCGCTGGTGGCTGTGGCCACGGTGGCCTACCACCCGTCCGGGGTGTCGTTGAGCACGCTCGACGAGGTGGCGCGGCCGGTGGCCACGGCGCTGGGCGGCGCAGGCCTGGCCACGGCTGTGCTGGCGTTCTTCGCGGTGACGTTCGGCGCGGCGCTGGAGACCGGGCTGTCGGCGGCGTACGCGGCGGCGCAGTACTTCGGGTGGCAGTGGGGCAAGCGGGTCCGCCCCCGGGAGGCGGCCCGGTTCCACAGCGTCCTGCTGGTCGGTCTGCTGCTCGGTGTGGTGATGCTGATGACGACGGTGGACCCGGTGCGGCTGACCGAGTACATGCTGGTGCTGAGCGCCGTGGTGCTGCCGCTGACGTACCTGCCGATCCTGGTGGTCGCGAACGACAGGGGGTACCTCGGCGACCGGGTCAACGGGCGGTGGATGAACCTGCTCGGCGCGGTGTTCCTGCTGCTCATCGTCGCGGCCTCGGCGGCCGCGATCCCACTGGCGATCATGACGGGGATGGGGCCATGAGGGTTCAGCTGGCCAGGCGGCTGCTCGACCGGCAGATCGTCGACGTGGACGGACTGCTGGTCGGGCGCGTCGACGACATCGCGTTCGCTGTCGACGACGAGGGTTTCCCGTACGTGGACTGCCTGCTCACCGGGCAGGGCGCGCTCGGGGAGCGGATCGGCGGGCGGGTCGGGCGGCTGCTGGTGGCGGTGGCGGACCGGTTCACCGACGACCCGCCGGTGCCACCGTTGCGCGTACCGCTGTCCCAGGTCGCCCGCGTGGACAGCGCGGTGCGGCTGCGCTGCCCGGCGGCGGACCTGCCGCCGTCACCGGTGGAGGCGTGGCTGCGCCGGCACCTGATCGAACGGATCCCGGGATCCGGCCATGCGAGCGGGTGAGCTGCTCGGCCGCACCGCGTACGACCTGCACGGGCGGCGGCTCGGCCGGGTGGTGGACGTGGTGGTGCGCGGCGGGTGGCCGCCGGACCGGCTGCGGATCACCGACGTGATCGTCGCCGGGCACTGGTGGACCCGGCTCATCAGCCGCCTGATCGGCCCGGAGCTGCACCCCTCCGGTCCGTGGCTGCTGCGGGTGGTGGCCCGGCTGGTCGGGCGCAGCACCCACCAGGTGCCGGCCGACGCGGTGCAACTGCTCCCGCCGGTGCCCGGCTTCCCGTTCGGCCCGCCGGCCGGCCGCCGCTGACCGGGACGGCGCGCGGGCGGACGCCGCTCAGCGGCGTGCCTCGTCGAGTTCCGGCGCGTCGGCCGGGTCGCCGGCGTCGTCCGCGGTGTCGTCGTCCGGTGCGCCGTCGCTGCGGCCGCGGCGGCGGACGTGCACCTCGGTGATGGCCCGCTGGTCGACGTCGGCCACCGTCAGCTCCCAGCCGTCCACGGTCACCTGCTCCCCCGCCACCGTCGGGATGTGCCCGAGGCAGCTCAGCACCAGCCCGGCGACTGTGGTGTAGTCGCCCGCCGGCCGGTTCGGCAGCTCCACGCCGAGGTCGGTCAGGTCGTGCACCGGGAACGTGCCGGGCAGCACCAGCGTGCCGTCGGGCTCGGTGCGCACGGAACGCAGGTCCCGGTCGGTCTCGTCGTAGATCTCGCCGACGATCTCCTCCAGGATGTCCTCCAGCGTGACGATCCCGTCGACCGCGCCGCGCTCGTCCACCACGAGCGCGATGTGCTGGCGTTCGGCCTTGAACTGGCGCAGCGCGTCGACCACCGGCAGCGAGTCGGGCAGCAGCATGGGCGGGCGGGCGATCTCGTCGACCGGCCGGTCGTCGGAGACGCCGACCAGGTCACGCAGGTGGATGACGCCGACCGCGTCGTCCAGGCCGCCGTGGCGGACCACCGGCGCCCGGGAGTGGCCGGTCGCCGCCAGGACCAGCCGCGCGGCCTCCGCGGTGGTGCCGCTGTCGAGCGTGAAGACCTGCAACCGGGGTACGAGCACCGCGCGCAACTGCCGGTCGGCGATCTCCACCGCGCCCGCGATGATCGTGCGCTGTTCCTTGGTGAAGCCGTGGTTGCCGGCCACGATGTCGCGCAGCTCGTCCGGGCCGATCTCGTCCGGCTCGGCCTTCGGGTCCAGGCCGAACAGGCGTACCACCAGGTCGGTGGTGGCGCCCAGCAACCAGACGGCCGGCCGGGTGATGCTGGAGAGCAGGTCCAGCGGGCGGGCCACCAGCAGCGCCCACCGCTCGGCGGACTGCATCGCGATCCGCTTCGGCGCCAGTTCGCCGAAGACCAGCGTGACGAACGTGAGCACCAGCGTCACCGCGACGATGGCGGCGGTCTCGGCGGCGTTGCCGAACGCGCTGAGCAGCGGTACGAGCGGCCGGGCCAGGGACACCGCGGCGGCGGCGGAGGCGAGGAACCCGGCGAGTGTGATGCCGATCTGAATGGTCGCCAGGAACCGGTTCGGGTCCTTCGCGAGGCGGGCCAGTGTCCGTCCGCCCCGGCCGCTGCGCTCCAGCCGCTGCACCTGGCTGTCCCGCAGGGACACCAGCGCCATCTCGCTGCCGGCGAACGCCGCGTTGAGGATCACCAGCACACCGACCAGGGCCAGCTGGCTCCAGTAGCTCTGCACGACCGGTTATCTCCCTCGACCCGATCCAGGTCGGCCGATGGCCGACTCGCCGTCCGGCAGGCCCGGCCGGCGTGGACCCCTCAGTGCCCCGCGGGCCCGCCGCTGAATCATGACCGGCCGCCGGTGTCACCCGCCGGGCGCCGGGTCAGGCCGGTACGGGCAGGTCCAGCACGTACGCGCCGTCCTCGGGCCGGAACCCGAGCCGGTGGTAGTAGGGGGCGACCATGCCGGGCGGGCTGACCACCCGGCGGAAGCCCCGGTCGGTGAACAGCCGGCTGCGCCGGTAGACGAACTCGCCCGGGGTGAAGTCGCGGAACGGCGGGGTCACGTAGTCCAGGTCGATCTGGGCAACCCCGTCCGGTTCGGCGTGCGAGAGCATCACGCCGACCACCTCGTCGGCGCGTACCACGAGGAACGCCGAGCGGTCGTCGGCGTCGGCGTCCCAGCGGAAGCCCGGGTTGAAGCGGGCGATGTCGGCGGCGTGCACGCGCAGCGTGTGTGCCAGGAACGCGTCGCCGGTGCCCACCTCGACCACCTGGTAGGTCTGCTCGTCGTGCCGGGTGGCCAGCAGCTTGCGCAGGTACCAGACGTTGATCACGGTGAGCACCACGTTCAGCCCTACCATCGGCCAGACCTGCACGGCGGCGTTGTAGCCGATCAGGATGAGGCAGCCGACCAGGTTGAGCGCGCGCAGCCGCAGGATCCGCGTCTGCAGCAGGGACCAGACCAGCAGCGCGGAGCCGGCCCAGCCGACGAGTTCCAGCCAGTTCACCCGGGGAGACTAGCGGCCTGCCTGGTCAGGCCCCTCGGCGGGCAGCTCCAGCACGTACTCCTCGACCTCGGCGCCGCGCGCCGGGGCGTACCCCGAGTCCTCGCCGACCACGACGAAGCCGCACTTGCGCAGCACCGCCAGCGAGGCGGCGTTGTCCTTCGCGGCGCGGGCGCGCACCGGCCGCTGCGGCAGCTCCCGCAACAGCGCGGCGAGCCCGGCGGTGGCGTAGCCGCGCCCCCAGCGCCCCGGGTCGATCCAGTAGCTCACCTCGATCCGGTCGTCGACCGGGAACGCCGCCACATGCCCGACCACCTCGCCGTCGGCGGTGACCGTGCGGTTGACGATGCGCTCGTCGGCGCGGATCCGCGCCCAGTGCGCGTCGAACGCGGCCCGATCCGACGGGTCCTTCGGGCCGAACGCCGCCATCCAGTTGGCCTGCGGGTCCTGCTCGTGGGCGAAGAACATCGGCAGGTCGTCGTCGCGTACCGGGCGGAGCCGCACCTCAGTGGTCACGGCCGGAGACGATACCGGGACCCACCGACACCGCCTCGGGACCATCGGCCCGCTCCCGGCCCCGTCCGGCCCTGCCACGCCGACCGGCCACCGGTCTACCAATGAGGTGGGACCACGCAGTCGAGGAGGCCGGATCATGTCGAAGTACGTCTACGACTTCATCGAAGGTGACCGCAGCCAGGCCGACCTGCTCGGCGGCAAGGGCGCCAACCTCGCCGAGATGACCCGGCTCGGGTTGCCGGTGCCGCCCGGGTTCACCGTCACCACCGACGCCTGCCGGGCGTACCTGGCCACCGGGGCGCCGCCGGACGGCCTGTACGAGGAGATCAACGCGCGGCTGCGGGAGGTCGAGGCGCGGCTGGACCGGTGGCTGGGCGACCCGCGGGACCCGCTGCTGCTGGCGGTCCGTTCCGGCGGGCGGTACTCGATGCCGGGGATGATGGAGACGATCCTCGACATCGGGCTCAACGACACCACGGTGGCGGGACTGGCCGCCCGCACCGGCGACGAGCGGTTCGCGTGGGACTCGTACCGGCGGCTGATCCAGATGTTCGGCCGCACCGTGCACGGCATCCCGGCCGACGAGTTCGAGCACGAGCTGGCCGCGCTGCGGGCCACCGCCGGACCGGACGGGCCGAGCGCCGGGCAGTTGCGCGACCTTGTCGACACGTACAAGAAGATCTTCGCCCGGCACGTCGGGCACGACTTCCCGCAGGCCCCGCACGAGCAGCTGTTCCTGGCCGTGCGCGCGGTGTTCGAGTCCTGGCACTCGGAGCGGGCCCGGATCTACCGGCGGCAGGAGCGCATCCCGGACGACCTGGGCACCGCCGTCAACGTGATGGCGATGGTGTTCGGCAACCTCGGCCCGGACTCCGGCACCGGGGTGGCGTTCACCCGCGACCCGGCCACCGGCGCCCCCGGCGTGTACGGCGACTACCTGAGCGACGCGCAGGGCGAGGACGTGGTGGCGGGCATCCGCAACACCGTGCCGCTGACCGAGCTGGCCCGGCTGGACCCGGAGAGCTTCCACCGGCTGCGGGAGATCATGGCGACGCTGGAGCGGCACTACCGCGACCTGTGCGACGTCGAGTTCACCATCGAGCGCGGGAAGCTGTGGATGCTGCAGACCCGGGTCGGCAAGCGCACCGCGGCGGCGGCGTTCGTGATCGCCGCGCAGCTGGCCGAGGAAGGGCTGATCACTGCCGACGAGGCGCTCACCCGGATCACCGGGGCGCAGCTCGCCCAGCTGATGTTCCCGGCCTTCGACACCGCCGGCGCGCCCGAGCCGCTCGCCGTCGGCGTCGGCGCCTCCCCCGGCGCCGCGGTCGGACGGGTGGTCTTCGACTCGGCCGCCGCGGCGGCGTCCACCGGCCCGGTGATCCTGGTCCGGCCGGAGACCAACCCGGACGACCTGCCCGGCATGATCGCCGCGGTCGGGGTGCTCACCTCGCGCGGCGGGAAGACGTCGCACGCCGCCGTGGTGGCCCGGGGCATGGGCCGGACCTGCGTGTGCGGGGCCGAGGCGCTGACCATCGACGTGGAGCGCGGCGAGTTCACGGTGGGCGAGCACGTGGTGCGCGCCGGCGAGGTGATCTCCATCGACGGCACCAGCGGGCGGATCTGGCTCGGCGAGGTGCCGGTGCAGCCGTCCCCGGTGGCCCGGTACCTGACCGGTGAGCTGCGGCCGGAGGCCGACCCGCTGGTCGCCGCCGTGCACCGGCTGCTCGGGCACGCCGACGCGGTGCGCACGCTCGGCGTCCACGCCAACGCCGACACCCCGGACGACGCGCGGCGCGCCCGCGAGCTGGGCGCCGCCGGGATCGGGCTGTGCCGCACCGAGCACATGTTCCTCGGCGAGCGCCGGGAGCTGGTCGAACGGCTGATCCTGGCCGACGGCCCGGCCGAGGTCGGCGCGGCGCTGGACGCGCTGCTGCCGTTGCAGCGGGCCGACTTCCTCGGGCTGCTCACCGCGATGGACGGGCTGCCGGTCACGGTCCGGCTGCTCGACCCGCCGCTGCACGAGTTCCTGCCTCCCCTTGCCGAGCTGACCGCCCGGGTGGCGGGCGCGCAGGCGCGCGGCGAGGAGCCGGGCCACGACGGCGTGCTGCTCGCGGCGGTGCGCCGGATGCACGAGACCAACCCGATGCTGGGGCTGCGCGGCGTACGGCTCGGGCTGGTGGTGCCGGGCCTGTTCGCGATGCAGGTGCGGGCGCTGGCCGAGGCGGCCGCGCAGCGGGTCCGGGCCGGCGGTGACCCGCGCCCGGAGATCATGGTGCCGCTGGTCGGCGACGTGCGGGAACTCGCCGCGGTGGCGGACGAGGCGCGGCGGGTGCTGGCCGGGGTGCCGGGTGCGCCGGAGATCCCGATCGGCACCATGATCGAGACGCCCCGGGCGGCGCTGACGGCCGGGGACATCGCCGCCGAGGCGCGCTTCTTCTCCTTCGGCACCAACGACCTGACGCAGATGACCTGGGCGTTCTCCCGCGACGACGTGGAGGGGGCGTTCTTCTCCACGTACCTGGAACGGGGGATCTTCCCGGTGTCGCCGTTCGAGAGCATCGACGCCACCGGGGTGGGCCGGCTGGTCCGCCTCGCCGTCGCCGAGGGGCGGGCGGCTCGGCCGGACCTGACCGTCGGGGTCTGCGGCGAGCACGGCGGTGACCCGGACTCGATCGGGTTCTTCGCCGCGGCCGGGCTCGACTACGTCTCCTGCTCGCCGTACCGGGTGCCGGTGGCGCGGCTGGCCGCCGGCCGGGCCGCGGTCGAGGCCCGCACCGAGAAGTCCGACTCCCGCTAGGAGGGCAGTGTCATGACCGCCATCTTCAACCCGACCGGACCGGCGGTCGCGCCGGTCCCCCGCCCGGCGCCGCCGCAGGCCGCGGCGCCCGCCCTCACACCGGCCGGGCCGGTCGGTCCGGTGCTGGAGCTGCCCGGGGACGCCGCGCTGGTGCCGGTGAACCGGGACGGCCGCCCGGTCGGCGTGTTCGTCGCGGCCGGCGGCCGGGTCCGCTACCGGCGCGTGGTCGAACCCGACCAGCTCGTCGCGGCCGCCACCGGCGCGTTCGCGGTCGCCGCGCTCACCGCCGCGGTGGCGCTGTGGTCGCGGCGCCGCCCGCCGTCGGTCGGCACCGTCACCATGGGGCCGGGCGGCTGGGTCAGCCTGCGCGGCGTGCCGGGGCCCCGGCTGCGCCCGGACGACCGGCCCTGGTGGGCTCGCGTGCTGCGGGCCCGCCGCCTGGTCGTCGATCGCTGACCACCCCCGGGGTACGGCCGCCGGCACGTCACCGGCGGCCGTACCGCCGTTCCCGGCCGCGAGAGGGGCCGTTGGTCCCGGGTCACGGCGGTCCTGCGCCCCTGCCCGGCAGCGCCCGGGAGGACGACGCTGAGGGTGAGAACGAGACCGAGGGAGGCCCGCGATGCGCGCCAGTGTCGTCACCGCGTTCGACCGTCCGATGGAGATCACCGAGCGTCCCGTGCCGGAGGCCGGCCCGGGCGAGATCCTGGTCCGCATCGAGGCCAGCGGACTCTGCCACACCGACATCCACGCCGCTCGCGGCGAGTGGCCGGTGAAGCCCACCCCGCCGTTCGTGCCCGGTCACGAGGGCGTCGGGCTGGTCGAGAAGGTCGGTCCCGGCGTCACCGAGCACGCCGTCGGCGACCGGGTCGCGCTGCCCTGGCTCGGCTGGGCCTGCGGCACCTGCTCGTACTGCGTGACCGGCTGGGAGACGCTGTGCGAGTCGCAGCGCAACACCGGCTACAGCATCGACGGCGCGCACGCCGAGTACGCCGTGGCGTCGGCCCGCTACGCGGTCCGCGTGCCCGACGGCGTGGACCCGTTCGTGGCCGCGCCGCTGACCTGCGCCGGCGTCACCACGTACAAGGCGGTCAAGGTCGCCGGCGTACGGCCGGGCGAGCGGGTCGCGATCTTCGGCATCGGCGGCCTCGGCCACCTCGCCCAGCAGTACGCGCAGATCTTCGGCGCCGAGACGGTCGCGGTCGACGTGACCGCCGAGAAGCTGGACCTGGCCACGTCGCTGGGCGCGGCGCACACAGTCGACGCCGCCACCACCGACCCGGTCGAGCGGATCACCGCCCTGGGCGGCGTGGACGTGGCGATCGTGCTGGCCGCCAGCCCTCGGGTGATCGAGCAGGCCCACCTCTCGCTGCGCCGCGGCGGCCGGCTGGTGCTCGTGTCGCTACCGGCCGACAACGCGATCACCCTGCCCGTCTTCGAGACGGTGCTCAAGGGCATCACGGTGCTCGGCTCGATCGTCGGCACCCGTGCCGACCTGGCCGAGGTCTTCGCGCTGCACGCCGCCGGCCGCACCCGGGTCGTCTACGAGACCCGCAAGCTGGACGAGATCAACGACGCGGTGGACGACGTCCTCGCCGGCCGGGTCGCCGCCCGGCTCGTGCTCCAGCCCTGACCCCCGCCCCGGTCCCCGCACCCCGCGGGGACCGGGCCCGCCGACGCCCGGAGAGGGACCGACATGACAGTCACCGAAGCCCTGGCCCCCTGGCGCGGATTCCACGCCGGAGCGTGGCAGGAGACAGTCGACGTGGCCGACTTCGTCCGCCACAACCACGATCCGTACACCGGGGACGCGTCGTTCCTCACCGGACCGACGCCGCGCACCCTCGCGGTGTGGGACCGGCTGCGGGAGATGTTCGGCGAGGAGCGGCGGCGCGGCGTGTACGACGTCGACGCGGCCACCCCGTCGGCGATCACCTCGCACGCCCCCGGGTACATCGACCGGGAGCGGGAGCTGATCGTCGGGTTGCAGACCGACGCGCCGCTGCGGCGGGCGATCATGCCGGCCGGCGGGCTGCGGATGGTGGAGACCGCGCTGCGTGCGTACGGGCGCGAACCGGACCCGCGCGTGCACGAGATCTTCACCCGGTACCGCCGTACGCACAACGACGCGGTCTTCGACGCGTACCCGGAGGACGTGCTGGCCGCACGGCGCTCGCACGTCATCACCGGGCTGCCCGACGCGTACGGGCGCGGGCGGATCATCGGCGACTACCGCCGGGTCGCGCTGTACGGCGTGGACCGGCTGATCGAGGAGCGCCGGACGCTCAAGGCGGCGCTGGACGGCCGGCGCAGCACCGACGACGTGATCCGCGACCGGGAGGAACTGGCCGAGCAGATCCGCGCGCTCGGCGAGCTCAAGGAGATGGCCGCCTCGTACGGCTTCGACATCTCCCGCCCGGCCGTCACGGGCGCGCAGGCGATCCAGTGGCTCTACTTCGCCTACCTGGCCGCCACGAAGGAGCAGAACGGCGCCGCGATGTCGCTCGGCCGCACCGCCGGGTTCGTCGACGCCTACCTGCGGCGGGACATCGCCGAGGGGCGGCTGGACGAGAGGGGCGCGCAGGAGCTGATCGACGACTTCGTGATCAAGCTGCGGATCATCCGCTTCCTGCGCACCCCCGAGTACGACCAGCTGTTCTCCGGCGACCCCACCTGGGTCACCGAGTCGCTCGGCGGAATGGGCGCGGACGGCCGCCCGCTGGTCACCCGCACCACGTTCCGCTACCTGCAGACGCTCTACAACCTCGGCCCGGCCCCGGAGCCGAACCTGACGGTGCTCTGGTCGCCCCGCCTGCCCGAGGGGTTCAAGCGGTTCTGCGCCCAGGTGTCGCTGGACACCAGCGCCATCCAGTACGAGAACGACGAGCTGATCCGCCCGGCGTACGACGACGACACCGCCATCGCCTGCTGCGTGTCGGCCATGCGGGTCGGCCGGGACATGCAGTTCTTCGGCGCCCGGGCGAACCTGGCGAAGGCGCTGCTGTACGCGATCAACGGCGGCCGGGACGAGCTGTCCGGCGCACAGGTCGCCCCGCCGGCCGCGCCGGTCGGGAGCGAGACGCTCGACTACGACGAGGTGCTGGCCGCGTACGACCGGACGCTAGACTGGCTCGCGCAGACGTACGTGGACGCGCTGAACGTGATCCACCACCAGCACGACAGGTACGCGTACGAGCGGCTGGAGATGGCGCTGCACGACCACCCGGTGCGCCGCTTCATGGCAACCGGCATCGCCGGCCTGTCGGTAGCCGTGGACAGCCTGTCGGCCATCCGGTACGGCCGGGTCAAGGTGCTGCGCGACGAGACCGGCATGGCAGTCGACTACGCGGTCGAGGGCGAGTTCCCGACGTACGGCAACGACGACGACCGGGCCGACGAGATCGCGGTGTGGCTGGTCGAGACGTTCGCGGAGAAGCTGCGCCGCCAGCGCACGTACCGCGACGCGGAGCTGACCATGTCGGTGCTCACCATCACCTCGAACGTGGTGTACGGCAAGCACACCGGCAACACGCCGGACGGCCGGCGCGCCGGTGAGCCGTTCGCGCCCGGGGCGAACCCGATGAACGGCCGGGACACCCACGGACTGGTCGCGTCCGCGCTGTCGGTGGCGAAGCTGCCGTACGACGCGGCCCGCGACGGCATCTCGCTGACCGGCACCGTCACGCCGGACGGCCTGGGCCACACCCGCGACGAGCGGATCGCCAACCTGGCGGGGGTGCTCGACGGCTACACCGACGCCGGCGGGTTCCACCTCAACGTCAACGTGCTGGACCGGGCCACGCTGCTGGACGCGATGGCGCACCCGGAGCGGTACCCGCAGCTCACCGTCCGGGTCTCCGGGTACGCGGTGAACTTCGTCCGGCTCACCGCGGAGCAGCAGCGCGACGTGGTGTCGCGGACCTTCCACGGGTCGCTGTGAACGGCCGCCCGCCCGCGCCGCCGGAGGTTGCTCCGGCGGCGCCGGGGTGTGTCGCCGGCGCGGTGCACTCCTGGGACACGTCGGTCGGGGTGGACGGGCCGGGCACCCGGTTCGTCGTCTTCCTGGCCGGCTGCCCGCTGCGCTGCCGCTACTGCCACAGCCCGGACACCTGGTACGGGCGTAGCGGCCGGCGCCGCACTGTGGACGAGATGGTCACGCTCGCCACCCGGTACCGCCGGTTCATCCAGGTCGCGGGCGGCGGCGTCACTGTGAGCGGCGGGGAGCCGCTGCTGCAACCGGCGTTCACCGGCGAGCTGCTGCGCCGCTGCCACGACCTCGGCCTGCACACCGCGCTGGACACCTCCGGCTTCCTCGGCGTACGCGCCGACGACGCGCTGCTGGACGCCACCGACCTGGTACTGCTCGACGTCAAGGCGGGCAACCCGCAGACGTACCGCCGGGTCA
This sequence comes from Micromonospora echinospora, assembly GCF_014203425.1. Classification (NCBI taxonomy): domain Bacteria; kingdom Bacillati; phylum Actinomycetota; class Actinomycetes; order Micromonosporales; family Micromonosporaceae; genus Micromonospora; species Micromonospora echinospora. The sequence continues at coordinate 3,233,723 of NZ_JACHJC010000001.1, read as the reverse complement.
CCGGCACCGGCCGGCTCGCGCCGACGCTGCGGTTCGCGCAGCGGCTGGCCGACCGGGGTACGCCGATGTGGATCCGGTACGTGCTGGTGCCCGGGCTGACCGACGCGGTCGACGAGGTGGAGCGGGTGGCCGACATCGCGGCCGGGCTGGCCACCGTGCAGCGCGTGGAGGTGCTGCCGTTCCACCGGCTCGGCGCGCACAAGTACGCCGAGCTGGGGCTGACCTTCCCGCTGGCTGACACCGAGCCGCCGGACGCCGACCTGCTGGCCCGGGTACGCGGCCAGTTCACCGCGCGCGGCCTCACCGTCACCTGACCGGCGCCCCCGCGGAACACTACGATCGGGGCATGCCGAATCTGCTTCCGACCGCACGTATCCGCGCCCTGGTCGCGACCGGCGCACAGGCGACCGGAGCGCGGGCCGTCGGCGCGCAGGCCACCGGCGCGGGCGCGACCGGCGCGCGGGCGCTGGGCGCCACGGCCGTCGGCGCGATCGCCTTCGGCGCGTTCGCGCTCGGCGCGGTGGCGGTGGGCTCACTCGTGATCGGCCGGCTGGCGGTGCGCCGCGCGGTGATCCGCGAGCTGCGCATCGGCCGGCTGGAGGTGGACGAGCTGGTCGTCCGCGACCGCTAGCTCGCCGCCGCCGTCGGATAGCCGTACAGGTCGAGCAGCCGGACCCGGGACGCCTGGAGGCGGTCCACCACCACGCTCATGAACCGGGTGGTGAGCTGGCGGCCGAGCGTGTCGTCGGACTCCATCAGCCGGCGTACCCCGTCCGCGTCGAGTTCCACGGCGGTGCTGCGCTGGGTGGCGACCGCGCCGAACTGCCAGCGGTACGGCGGGAACAGCCAGGACCAGCCGAGCACCCCGCCCGGGCCGATCGTCTCGATGCCCACGTCACCGCGGCCGGGCACCGGGAAGTCCAGCGCCACCTGGCCGCCGCGGACCAGCCAGAAGCGGTCGGCCGGCTGGCCGGCGCGGAACAGCCGGTGCCCGGGGTGCCAGACCACCGGGCGCGCGTAGCCGGTGAGCCGGGGCAGCCACTCGTCGGGCAGCCCGGCCAGGAACGGATGGACGCGGAGCATCTCCAGCGGGGTCATCGCGCCTCCAGGATCGGCAGGAGGGAGCAGTCGTTCCATTCCACCTCGCGATCGGCCCGGCCGGTAGGGGCCGATGGTCCCGGTCAGGGCGGGCGGATCGCCTCTGCCCAGGTGGGAGCCGTCGGCGCAGGCTGAGGGGGAACCCGAGGAGGACGCGATGACCGACAGGACCGGTGCCCCCGTCGTGGTGGGCGTGGACGGTTCCCCGTCCGCGCTGGACGCGGTACGGCTGGCCGCACGCGAGGCGGTGCTGCGGCACCGGCCGCTGCGGGTGGTGAACGCCTTCCTGTGGCCGCTGGTCGGCACGCCGCTGGGCATGGTCGCCCCGGTGCTGCCCGACATCGAGCTGCGCCAGGAGGCCGAGAAGCTGGTCGAGGAGGCGGTGGACGAGGCCCGCAAGGTCGGCGCGGAGCTGGCGGTGACCGGCGCGGTGGTCGACGGCGGGCCGGTGGCGGTGCTGCTGCGGGAGAGCCGCGACGCCGCGCTGCTCGTGCTGGGCCACCGTGGCCTGGGTGGCTTCGCCGAACTTCTGGTCGGCTCGGCGGCGGTGCAGCTCTCCGCCCGCGCGGACTGCCCGGTGCTCGTCGCCCGGGGCGAGGCCCGCGCCGACGGCCCGGTGGTGGTCGGCGTTGACGGCTCGGCGCTGTCGGACGAGGCGGTCGGCTTCGCGTTCGCCGAGGCCGCGGCGCGCGGCGCCGAACTGGTGGTGGTGCACACCTGGCTCTACCCCCAGCCGGTGAGCTACCGCGAGGCGTTCGGCGACGTCCTGCCGCTGGCGTACGAGCCGGAGCAGTTGCGCGCCGACGAGCAGCGGGTGCTGGCCGAGGCGGTCGCCGGCTGGACCGAGCGCTACCCGGAGGTCACGGTGCGGCCGAAGCTGGTCGCCGCCGCCACGCCTGCCCGGGTGCTGGTCGAGGAGTCCGTCGGGGCGCAGCTGACGGTGGTCGGCGCGCACGGGCGGGGTAGCCTCGGCTCGCTGCTGCTCGGCTCGGTCAGCCACGCCGTGCTGCACCACTGCCACAGCCCGCTGGCCATCGTCCGGCACCGCGGGGGCCGGGACCGCTGAGCCGGTTCGGCGGTCCCGGCGCGGCCGGGACCGCCACAATGGCCTGAGCCGACCGGAGGGAACAGACCTGATGAACCGACCCGTCGTGGTGGGAGTGGACGGATCGCCGTCCAGCCTGGCCGCCGCCGACCTGGCCGCCGCGACCGCCGTGGCGCGTTCCCGGCCGCTGGTGCTGGTGCACGGCTACCTGCACCCGCTCGGCTACGGCGTGCCCCTCAACCCGTACGACCTGGGGGTGCCGGCGCCCACCGCGGAGTCGGAGAAGATGCTGGAGTCGGTCGCCGCCGACCTGGCCGAGCGGCACCCGGGCCTGCGCGTGCAGGTGCGCCAGGTGGCCGGCGGCCCGGGCGCGACGATGGTCGAGGAGTCCCGCCGCGCCGAGCTGGTGGTGGTGGGCAGCCGGGGCGTGGGCGGCTTCGCCGGCCTGCTGCTCGGCTCGGTCAGCGGGCAGCTCGCGCAGCACGGGCACTGTCCGGTGCTGATCGTCCGCCCGGAGGAACAGCCGATCCCGGTGGACGGGCCGGTGCTGGTCGGCGTGGACGGCTCCGACTCGGCCGCGTACGCGATCGAGCTGGCCGCCGCCGAGGCCGAGCGGCGCGACGCGGAGCTGGTGCTGATGCACGTCCGGTCGCCCGAACGCGGCGCGGTGGCGCCCGAGGTCGCGGCGGAGGCGTCCACCGCCGAGCGGGCCGAGGCCGCAGGGCTGCTGGCCGAGGCCGCGGACCGGGTTCGGGCGGCGCACCCGGGCCTGCGGGTGACGGAGCGGTCCGTCACCGCCGCCTCGCCGGAGACCGCACTGCGGGAGGCCAGCGGCGAGGCGTCACTCGTGGTGGTCGGCTCCCGGGGCCGGGGCGGCTTCGCCGGGCTGCTGCTCGGCTCGGTCAGCCAGGCCATGGTGCAGCACTCCCACTGCCCGGTGCTCGTCGCCCACCGGCCGGAGCCGGCCGGCGACTGACGCGCCGCACGGGGTGGCCTGATCCGCTCCGGTCCACCGAGCCGGCCCGGCCCGAGGGATGTCTTCCGAGCGATATGACTGAGAGGCATATTTATGCCTCTCAGTCATATCTGGTTTCCGGCGTGGTTCGCCGGCGACGGTCACGCCCGGTAGCGGTCGGCTCCGCGCCGAACCGCCCCGGCGTCAGGCCGGATCGCGGCCGGCGAGCAGGTCGGCGAAGTCGGTGGTGAGCGCGAACGGGTCGGCCGGGCCGGTCGCGGGCGGCCGGCGGTCCACCTGCTCGGCCAGCTCGGCGGCGGCCCGGCGGATCCGGGACCGCAGCGCGCTGTCGCCGTCGTCGCCGGCCCAGTCCTCGGGCGCGGCGAACACCGCCGTGGGCAGTGTCGCCGCCCGCAGGTACGTGAACATCGGCCGGACCGCGTGCTCCAGCGCGAGGGAATGCCGGGCGGTGCCGCCGGTCGCCCCGATCAGCACCGGCTTGCCCGCGAGGGTGTCCCGGTCGATGACGTCGAAGAACGACTTGAACAGCCCGTTGTAGGACGCGTTGAAGATCGGCGTCACCGCGATCAGCGCGTCGGCGGCCGCCACGGCGTCGAGCGTCTGCCGCAGCGCGGCCGGCGCAAAGCCGGTGAGCAGGTGGTTCACCACGTCGTGGGCGTGCTCGCGCAGCTCCACGGCGCGCAGCTCGACTGCCGCGCCGCGGCCGGCCAGCTCGTCGCGGGCGGCCGCGGCGAGCTGGTCGGCGAGCAGGCGGGTGGACGACGGCTGGGCGAGCCCGGCCGAGACGACCGCCACGGTACGGCTGGTCATCGCTGCTCCCCGTCGGCCGGCGTGGCGTCGCGGGCGGCCAGCAGGCTGGCGTGGGTGGGCGCCTCGGGCACGTGCGCGGGACGCATCGAGTCGAACTCCTTGCGCAGCACCGGGACCACCTCCTCGCCCAGCAGGTCGAGCTGCTCCAGCACCGTCTTCAGCGGCAGGCCGGCGTGGTCGATCAGGAAGAGCTGCCGCTGGTAGTCGCCGACGTACTCGCGGAAGCCCAGCGTGCGGTCGATGACCTGCTGCGGGCTGCCCACCGTCAGCGGCGTCTCGCGGGTGAACTCCTCCATCGACGGGCCGTGCCCGTAGACCGGGGCGTTGTCGAAGTAGGGGCGGAACTCGCGTACCGCGTCCTGGGAGTTGCGGCGCATGAAGACCTGCCCGCCGAGGCCGACGATGGCCTGGTCGGGCGAGCCGTGGCCGTAGTGCGCGAAACGCTCCCGGTAGAGGCCGACCATCCGCTGGGTGTGCTCCTTGGGCCAGAAGATGTGGTTGGCGAAGAAGCCGTCGCCGTAGTACGCGGCCTGTTCGGCGATCTCCGGGCTGCGGATCGAGCCGTGCCAGACGAACGGCGGCACGCCGTCGAGCGGGCGCGGGGTCGACGTGAACGCCTGCAACGGCGTACGGAAGCGGCCCTTCCAGTCCACGACGTCCTCGCGCCAGAGCCGGCGCAGCAGGTCGTAGTTCTCGATGGCCAGCGGGATGCCGTTGCGGATGTCCTGGCCGAACCACGGGTAGACGGGCCCGGTGTTGCCGCGCCCCATCATCAGGTCCACCCGGCCGTCGGCGAGGTGCTGGAGCATCGCGTAGTCCTCGGCGATCTTCACCGGGTCGTTGGTGGTGATCAGCGTGGTCGAGGTCGACAGCAGCAGCCGTTCGGTGCGCGCGGCGATCCAGCCGAGCATGGTGGTCGGCGACGACGGCACGAACGGCGGGTTGTGGTGCTCGCCGGTGGCGAAGACGTCCAGGCCGACCTCCTCGGCCTTGAGCGCGATGGCGGTCATGGCCTTGATCCGCTCACGCTCGGACGGCAGTCGCCCGTTTGTCGGGTCGAGGGTGACGTCACCGACGGTGAAGACTCCGAACTGCATGACCAGCTCCTCGCGTGGGGTCCGGACCGGTCGGCCCGGGATCGCTCCTCACAACATATTTGACGAGTCAACTATTCCGGTGGTCGCCCGCTCTGGCGTGGCCCGGATCACGCGCCACCCACCGACTACCCTTGCCGCGATGACGTACCCCTGGCTCCAGGCGCCCGCCGCGCAGGTCGCGGACACCGCACGGACGCTGCTCGGCTGGACCGTGTCGGCCGGCGGCGTCGCCGTCCGCCTCACCGAGGTCGAAGCGTACGCGGGCACCGGCGAGGATCCGGCGTCGCACGCCCACCGCGGGCCCACGCCGCGCAACCAGGTCATGTTCGGGCCCGCCGGGCACGTGTACGTGTACTTCGTGTTCGGCATGCACTGGTGCGCGAACATCGTCTGCGGGCGTGACGGCGAGGCGGCGGCGGTGCTGCTGCGCGCGGGCGAGGTGATCGACGGCATCGAGACCGCCCGCGAGCGGCGGCCACGCGCCGCCGACCGGGATCTGGCGCGCGGGCCGGCCCGGCTGGTCACCGCGCTCGGGCTCGGGCGGGAGGCCAACGGCTCCTCGGCGGTCGACGGCAGCGGTCCGCTGCTGCTGACGCCACCGGCGAGCCCGGTCGACCGCACGCGGATCGTCGCCGGGCCGCGTGTCGGGGTCGCCGCCGCGCACGACCTGCCGTGGCGGTTCTGGCTGGCGGACGAGCCGAGCGTGAGCGTGTACCGGCGACACACCCCGCGCCGCCGGCCCGCTCCGGCCGCCTCGGTGCGGAACTCACCGGCCTGAATCGACCGTTCCGGGCAACCCGGAACACCCTACGGCGCGTCTGTGGTGCATGACGCGCCGTCCTCTCACCACGTCCTGACGGCACGACGTCTTGCACGAATGACTTTCAACACAGTGTTGACAACAAGCCATTCTTGGGTGTGGGATGGACGTCATGGTCACCGTGAACAACGACCCGTTCACCGCTCCGGATGCTGCCCAGGCCCGGGCGCACCGCAACTACGCGGCGCTGCTGCGGATCGCCGAGCGGCACGCCGGCACGAACTCCCGCCGCCGGCGCTACGCCCACCCCGACGTGCCCGACGCCTACGAGGCGGCCACGCTGGTGATGGCGCTCGCCGGAGGCGCCGAGCTGGACGACGGCGAGGAGCCTGTCGACCAGGCCGACCTGATGGCGGCACTGACGCTCATCCCGCACGTGCGGGCCGAGGTGGACGCGCTGGAGGCCGGGCTGCTGCAGGTGGCCCGCGGGCGGGGCATGACCTGGCAGGCGATCGCCTTCGGGCTGGGGCTGGGCAGCGCCCAGGCGGCCCGGCAGCGCTACGAGCGGCTCACCGTCCGCACCGGCACCGGCGACTGACCGGCGCGCCGGCGCCGGGCCCGCGGATTGTCACAGCGGCGGGCCAGACTGTGCCGGACGACGGCACGGGAGGACGCGATGACGCGCGAGGAGATGCTCGCCTACTGCCTGGCCAAGCCGGGAGCCTGGCTGGACCGGCCGTGGGAGGGCGACGAGGTGGTGAAGGTGGGCAGCCGCATCTTCGCGTTCCTCGGCTCGCCCGAGGGTGAGGCGCGGCTCGGGGTGAAGTGCGGGGCGTCCCGGGAGGTGGCCGACGAGTGGCTGCACCGGTTCCCGGCCGACGCGCGCCCCTCCCCCTACATCGGCCGGTCCGGCTGGAACACGCTGCGGCTCGCGGGCGGCATCCCCGACGACGAGCTGATCGAGGCGGTCGACGGGTCGTACGACGCGGTGGTGGCCAAGCTGCCGAAACGCGAACGCCCCACAGGCTGACCGAACGAACTCGCTCAGACCGACTGGCGCCGCCGCTTGTGCGGCAAATCCGAGCAATGGCGGGAGCCGCCCCGAGCGACGGAGCCCGAAGTCCGAGACCGCAGCCCAACGTCCGGCAAGCGGGATCCGCGTTCCACAAAGCAGGACTCTTGTAGATCTTGGAGGCTTAGCGCCCCTATGGGGCCATTTCGTACCAAGATCTCGGCGCGGGGCGCGGGGCGCGGGGCGGGGCCGGAGCGGCGGGCGCAGGTGCCGGAGGGACAGCGGAGGGGCGCTGGGCTGGTCCGGGGCGGGCGAGCGCCTGCCCCGGATCAGCCGCAGGTCAGCGGGGGACGACCCGCTCGGCGGCCCACTCCCGCCAGCCGGTCAGCTTGTCCGCCGCGGCGGCGAGCTGGTCGGCGACCGGGCCGGGGCCGGTGGAGCCGGGAGTGATGCGCGCGGCCAGCGCCGAGCGCACCGACAGCACGTCGCGCACCGACGGGTCCAGGTGCTCGCTCACCGCGGCCAGGTCGGCGTCGGACACCTCGTCCAGCGCGCAGTCACGGACCGCGCAGAGCGCCACCAGCTTGCCGGTGATCTCGTGCGCGTCGCGGAACGGCACGTTGCGCCGGACCAACCAGTCGGCGACCTCGGTGGCGAGCGAGAAGCCCGACGGGGCACTCGCGACCAGGCGGTCCACCCGGACCGTCATCGTGGAGATCATCCCGGCCAGCGCGGGCAGGAGCAGCTCCAGCGTGTCGACCGCGTCGAACGCCGGCTCCTTGTCCTCCTGCATGTCCCGGTCGTACGTCATAGGCAGGCCCTTGAGCATGGTGAGCACGCTCATCAGGCCGCCGACCAGGCGGCCGGACTTGCCCCGGGCCAGCTCGGCGATGTCCGCGTTCTTCTTTTGCGGCATGATCGACGAGCCGGTGGCGAAGGCGTCGTCCAGCTCGACCCAGCCGAACTCCTGCGACGTCCAGAGCACCACCTCCTCGCCGAGGCGGGACAGGTGCACGCCGATCATGGCGGTGACGAACAGGAACTCGGCGACGAAGTCGCGGTCCGCGACCGCGTCCATCGAGTTGGCGAACGAGGTGCGGAAACCCAGCTCCTTGGCGACCGCCACCGGGTCCAGCGGCAGCCCCGAGCCGGCCAGCGCGCCCGCGCCGAGCGGGCTGATCGCGGTCCGCTCGTCCCAGTCGCGCATCCGCTCCAGGTCGCGCAGCAGCGGCTGCACGTGAGCCAGCAGCCAGTGCCCGAACGTCACCGGCTGGGCGTGCTGCAGGTGCGTCATGCCCGGCGCGGCGGTGTCCACATGCCGTTCCGCCTGCTCCACCAGCGCCTCGGCCAGCTCGACCAGCCGGGCCGCCACGCCGCGGGCGTGGTCGCGCAGGTAGAGCCGCAGGTCGGTGGCGACCTGGTCGTTGCGGGACCGGCCGGCGCGCAGCTTGCCGCCGAGGGTGCCCAGCCGCTCCAGCAGGCCGCGCTCCAGCGCGGTGTGCACGTCCTCGTCGTCCACCGTCGGGCGGAACGCGCCGGAGGCGCACGCGGCCTCCAGGTCGTCCAGCGCGGCCAGCATCCGGCCCAGTTCGTCCGGGTCGAGCAGGCCGGCGCCGGCGAGGACCCGGGCGTGCGCGCGGGAACCGGCGATGTCGTACGGGGCGAGACGCCAGTCGAACTGGACACTCACCGACAGCCGCGCGAGCGCCTCTGAAGGGCCGCCGGCGAACCGGCCGCCCCAGAGGCTCGTCCGGTTGGCGGGGGCGCTGTTCTCGGTCAGGCTCTTGTCGTCCACCCCACCCATTGTGGTGCCTCCCATCAGGCTCCTCCCATCCGGGCGTCCCGCGCCGCGGCCATCCGGCTGGGCAGGCCCCACAACTGCACGAAACCCTTCGCCAGTGACTGGTCGAACGTGTCACCGGTGTCGTACGTGGCGAGGCCGAAGTCGTAGAGGCTCGCCTCCGAGCGCCGGCCGGTCACCACCGCCCGGCCACCGTGCAGCCGCAGCCGCACCTCGCCGCAGACGTGGCGCTGGGCGTCGTCGATGAACGCGTCCAGCGACCGCTTCAGCGGCGAGAACCAGAGCCCGTCGTAGACCAGCTCACCCCAGCGCTGGTCGACGCCGCGCTTGAACCGGGCCAGGTCCCGCTCGACTGTCACCGCCTCCAGCTCCTGGTGGGCGGCGATCAGGGCGACCGCGCCGGGCGCCTCGTACACCTCGCGGCTCTTGATGCCGACCAGCCGGTCCTCGACCATGTCGAGCCGGCCCACGCCGTGCGCCCCGGCGCGCCGGTTCAGTTCCCGGATCGCCTCGTACGGGGTGACCGTCTCGCCGTCGATCGCGACCGGGACGCCGGCGTCGAACGTGATCACCACGTCGTCCGGGTCGCGCTCCGACGCCGGGTCGACGGTGTACGCGTAGAGGTCCTCGACCGGGGCGTTCCAGATGTCCTCCAGGAACCCGGTCTCCACCGCGCGGCCCCACAGGTTCTGGTCGATCGAGTACGGCGACTTCGCCGACACGTCGATCGGCAGCCCTTTCTCCTCGGCGAAGGCGATCGCCTTGTCCCGGGTCCAGGCGAAGTCCCGGGCCGGGGCGATCACCTTCAGGTCGGGCGCGAGCGCGCCCAGGCCGACCTCGAAGCGGACCTGGTCGTTGCCCTTGCCGGTGCAGCCGTGCGACACGATCGTGCCGCCGTGGGCGCGGGCCGCGGCCACCAGGTGCTTGACGATCAGCGGCCGGGACAGCGCGGAGACCAGCGGGTATCGGTCCATGTAGAGGGCGTTGGCCCGGATGGCCGGCAGGCAGTAGTCGGCGGCGAACTCGTCGCGCGCGTCGACCACCTCGGACTCGACGGCGCCGCAGTCGAGCGCGCGCTGCCGGATCACGGCCATGTCCTCGCCGCCCTGGCCGACGTCGACAGCCACAGCGATCACCTCCGCGCCGGTCTGCTCGGCCAGGTACGGAATGGCGACCGAGGTGTCCAGGCCCCCGGAGTACGCCAGCACGACCCGCTCGGTCACGTGGTGCTCCCTTCTGCGTTGTCGTCCCGGCGGGCCCAGGCGGCGAGCCGCTCACCCAGCGCCGCCCCGCCGTCGGCCTCGCGGGCCACGACGAGGATGGTGTCGTCGCCGGCGATGGTGCCGACGATCTCGGTCAGTCCGGCCCGGTCCAGCGCGCTGGCGAGGTACTGGGCCGCGCCCGGCGGGGTGCGCAGCACCGCGATGTTGCCGCTGGAGTCGACGCCGTTGAGCAGCTCGCGCAGCAGCCGGACCAGCCGGGCCGGCGCGCCCTCGGCGTCGCGCAGCGGCCGGTGCCCGTCCTCCGGGATCAGGTAGACGCCCCGCCCGTCACCGCCGCGCGCGGTCACCGCCCCCAGTTCCTTCAGGTCCCGCGACAGCGTGGCCTGGGTGACCTGGATGCCGTCCCCGGAGAGCAGGTCGGCCAGCTCGGTCTGCGAGTGGATCGGGGTGTCGCGGATCAGCTCGACGATGCGGGCGTGCCGCGCGGCGCGGGTCAGCGGAGCGGTCATGCGGATTCCTCCAGGAGAAACGTCAGCAGCGCCTTCTGGGCGTGCAGCCGATTCTCCGCCTGGTCGAACACCGCGCTGTGCGGGCCGTCGAGCGCCTCGTCGGTGATCTCCTCGCCCCGGTGGGCGGGCAGGCAGTGCAGCACGATCACGTCGGTGTCGGCGTGGCCGAGCAGCGCGGCGTTGACCTGGTACGGCAGGAACGGCGTGATCCGGTCCAGCCCGTCGGACTCCTGCCCCATCGACGTCCAGGTGTCGGTGGCGATGACGTGCGCGCCGCGTACCGCCTCGGCCGGGTCGGTGAGCACCCTCACCGAGCCGCCGGTGGTGGTGGCGATCTTCTCCGCGCGTGCCACGATCTCCGGGTCCGGCTGGAACTCGGCCGGGCCGGCGGTCCGCACGTGCATCCCGGCGGTCGTGCCGGCCAGCAGGTACGAGTGGGCCATGTTGTTCGCCGCGTCGCCCACGTACGCGAGGGTCCGCCCGGCGGTGCCGCCAAAGCGCTCGCGGACGGTGAGCAGGTCGGCCAGCAGCTGGCAGGGGTGGTACGTGTCGGTGAGCGCGTTTACGACCGGCACCGTGGCGTGCGCGGCGACCTCGGCGATCCGGTCGTCGCCGTGGGTACGCAGCACGATCGCGGCGACGTAGCGGGACAGCACCCGCCCGGCGTCGGCGAGCGTCTCGCCCCGCCCGAAGTGGGTGACCTGGGTGTCCACCACGAGCGGGTGCCCGCCCAGCTCGGCGATGCCGACGTCGAACGAGATCCGGGTCCGCAGGCTCTGCTTGTCGAACAGCACCGCCACCGACTTCGGCCCGGCCAGCGGCTGGTGGCCGTACCGGTCGGTCTTCATCCGGGCGGCGAGGTCGAGCACGGCGGCCTGCTCGGCGGGCGTCAGGTCGTCGTCACGCAGGAAGTGGCGGATCATGCGGGAGCCTCCGTCGGGGTGGTGGCGGGCGCGGCGGCGGACAGCGCGGCGGGCAGGGCGGCGACGAAGGCGTCGGCCTGCGCCACGGTGAGGATCAGCGGCGGGGCGAGCCGGACCACGTCCGGCTGCACCGGGTTCACCAGGAAACCCGCCTCGCGCAGCGCGGCCGTGACCGGGGCGGAGACCGGCTGGTCGAGCACGATGCCGAGCAGCAGGCCGGCGCCGCGCACCTCGCGTACCAACGGGTGTCCGAGCGCTTCGACGCCGCGCCGCAGCCGCTCGCCGACCCGCTTGACGTGGTCGAGCAGGCCCTCGTGCGCGATCGTGGAGACGACGGCGAGCGCGGCGGCGCAGCTGATCGGGTTGCCGCCGAACGTGGTGCCGTGCGAGCCGGGGGTGAGCAGGTCGGCGGCCCGGCCGAAGGCCAGGCAGGCGCCCAGCGGCAGCCCGCCGCCGAGGCCCTTGGCGAGCGTGATCACGTCCGGCTCGACGCCCTCGGCCTGGTGGGCGAACCAGTGCCCGGTGCGTCCGACGCCGGTCTGCACCTCGTCCAGCACCAGCAGCGCGCCGTGCGCGGCGGTGATCCGCCGGGCCGCGGCCAGGTAGCCGGGCGGCGGGACGACCACGCCGTTCTCACCCTGGATCGGCTCGATGATCAGCATGGCGGTGTCGTCGGTGACCGCCTCGGCCAGCGCCTCCGCGTCGCCGAACGGCACGTGGGTCACGTCGCCGGGCAGCGGGCGGAACGGGTCTGCCTTCGCGGGTTGCCCGGTCAGCGCCAGCGCGCCCATGGTCCGGCCGTGGAAGCCGCCGTGGGTGGCGACCACGTGCCGGCGGCCGGTGAGCCGGGACAGCTTGAACGCGGCCTCGTTGGCCTCCGCGCCGGAGTTGGCGAAGAACACCCGGCCGGGCCGGCCGGCCAGCGCCAGCAGCAGCTCGGCCAGCGCCACCGGCGGCTCGGCGACGAACAGGTTGGACACGTGCCCGAGCGTCGCGACCTGCTTGCTGACGGCGGCCACCACTGCCGGGTGGGCGTGGCCGAGCGCGTTGACGGCGATGCCGCCGAGCAGGTCGACGTACTCCCGGCCGGTCTCGTCGAGCACGACGGCGCCGGAGCCGGAGACGAGCGCCAGCGGCGGCGTGCCGTAGTTGTCCATCATGGTGGCGTTCCACCGCTGCACCAGCGTGCTCATGAGTCGATCACCATGGTTCCGAAGCCCTCCGACGTGAACACTTCCAGCAGCGTGGAGTGGGCGACCCGGCCGTCGACGACGTGCGCGGCCGGTACTCCCCCGCGCACCGCCCGCAGGCAGGCCTCCATCTTCGGGACCATGCCCGACTCCAGGGACGGCAGCAGCTTCGCCAGGTCGTCCGCGGTGATCTCGCTGACCAGGCTGGACGTGTCCGGCCAGTCGGCGTACAGGCCCGGCACGTCGGTCAGCACGACCAGCTTGCGGGCGTCCAGCGCCACGGCGAGCGCGGCGGCGGCGGTGTCCGCGTTGAGGTTGTGCAGCACCCCGTCGGCGTCCGGCGCGACTGTCGAGATGACCGGGATCCGGCCCGCCGCGATCAGGTCGGTGACCGCCGAGACGTTCACCGACTCCACGTCGCCGACCTGCCCCACGTCGACCGCTTCCCCGTCGACGTACGCGGAGCGGCGCACCGCTGTGAACAGCCCGGCGTCCTCGCCGGAGAGCCCGACCGCGCACGGGCCGTGCGCGTTGATCAGCCCGACCAGCTCCCGGCCGACCTGGCCGACCAGGACCATCCGGACCACGTCCATCGCCTCCGGCGTGGTGACCCGCAGGCCGCCCCGGAACTCGCTGGCGATGCCGAGCCGGCCGAGCATCGCCGAGATCTGCGGGCCGCCGCCGTGCACCACTACCGGCTTCAGGCCGGCGTAGCGCAGGAACACCATGTCGGCGGCGAACGCCCGCTGCAGTTCCGGGTCGACCATCGCGTTGCCGCCGTACTTGACCACGACCGTGGCGCCGGAAAAACGGGCCAGCCAGGGCAGCGCCTCGATCAGCGTGGCGGCCTTGGTCTGGGCCCGGGTGAGGTCAGCAGAAAGATTCATGTGGAGTAGGCCGAGTTCTCGTGGACGTACGCGTGGGACAGGTCGTTGGTCCAGATGGTCGCGGCGTCGGCGCCTGCGTGCAGGTCGATCCGGACGGTGACGCCGCGGCCGGTGAGGTCCACCTTGGCGCGGTCCTCGGCGGCGGCCCCGCCCCGGCACACCCAGATGCCGTTCACCGCGACGTCGACGCCGTCCGGCTCGAACACGGCGGCGGTGGTGCCCACGGCGGCGAGGATGCGACCCCAGTTCGGGTCGTTGCCGAACAGCGCGGTCTTGACCAGGTTGTTGCGGGCCACCACGCGGCCCACCTCGACCGCGTCGTCCTCGCTGGCCGCGCCGACCACCTCGATCGCGACCTCCTTGGTCGCGCCCTCCGCGTCGGCCAGGAGCTGCTGGGCCAGGTCGTGGCAGGCGGCGGTGACCGCGGCGGTCAGCTCCTCGGCGGTCGGCTCGATGCCGGACGCGCCGCTGGCCAGCAGCAGCACGGTGTCGTTCGTGGACATGCAGCCGTCGGAGTCGATCCGGTCGAACGTGACCCGGGTCGCGGCGCGCAGCGCGGCGTCCAGGGCGTCCGGCCCGGCCACCGCGTCGGTGGTGAGCACGCAGAGCATGGTGGCCATGGCCGGGGCGAGCATGCCCGCGCCCTTGGCCATGCCGCCGACGGTCCAGCCCGTACCAGGCGCCACAGTCGTCTTGGGCCGGGTGTCGGTGGTCATGATCGCCTCGGCGGCCGCCGGGCCGCCGTCGCGGGACAGGCCGCGCACCGCCTCGCGTACGCCGGGAAGCAGCTTGTCCATCGGCAGCCGCTCGCCGATCAGGCCGGTCGAGCAGACAGCGACCTCGCCCGCGCCGACGATGAGCCGGGCGTTCGCCGCGGTGAGCGCGGCGGCGGTGTGCTCGGCGGTGGCGTGGGTGTCCTGGAAACCGGCCGGGCCGGTGCAGGCGTTCGCGCCGCCGGAGTTGAGCACCACGGCGCGCACGACGCCGCCGTGCACGACCTGCTGGCTCCACAGCACCGGCGCGGCCTTGACCCGGTTGGCGGTGAAGACACCGGCGACACCGGCGTCCGGGCCGTCGTTGAGCACGAGGGCGACATCGGCGGCGCCGGAGGACTTCAGTCCGGCGGCGACGCCTGCGGCGCGGAAGCCACGGGGGACGGTGACGCTCATGGGGCCACTCCAAACACGGACAGACCGGTGGTCTCGGGGAGACCCACCATCAGGTTGGCGTTCTGCACGGCCTGGCCGGCCGCGCCCTTGCCCAGGTTGTCGATCGCGCTGACCACGATCACCCGCCCCGAGTCGACGTCCACCGTCGCCTGCAGGTGACAGGAGTTCGAGCCGGCGGTGGCTGCGGTGTGCGGCCACGCCCCCTCGGGCAGCACGTGCACGAACGGCTCGTCGGCGTACGCGGCGGCCAGCACCGCGCGGGGGTCGGCGTCGCCGGTCGGCACGGCGGTGACGGTGGCCAGGATGCCCCGGGGCATCGGCGCGAGCACCGGCGTGAAGGAGAGGCCCGTCGCGCCGGTGGCCTGCTTGATCTCCGGCACGTGCTGGTGCGCGCCCACCTTGTAGGGCGACAGGTCGCCCATCACCTCGCTGCCGAGCAGGTGGGTCTTGGCGGCCCGGCCCGCACCGGAGGTACCGGAGGCGGCGACCACCACCACGTCGTCGGGGCGTACCGCGCCGGCCGCGATCAGCGGCGCCAGCGCCAGCGTGGTCGCCACCGCGTAGCAGCCGGTGCTGGCCACCCGCGTCGCGGCGGCGATCCCGGCCCGCCGGCCGGGCAGCTCGGGCAGCCCGTAGGTCCAGGCGCCGGCGTGCTCGCCACCGTAGTAGCGGGACCAGGCGGCGGCGTCGCGCAGCCGGTGGTCCGCGCCCAGGTCGACCACCTTGACCGTTTCGGGCAGCGCCGCGGCGAGCGCCGCGGACTGCCCGTGCGGCAGGGCCAGGAAGACCAGGTCCGCGTCGGCGAGGGTCGCCGGGTCGGTCGCGGCGAACACCATGTCCAGGCCGGCGAGCTGCGGGTGTACGGCAGTCACGGGCTGACCGGCCTGGCTGTGCGCGGTGGCGGCGATCAGCTCGAACTCGGGGTGACCGGCGAGCAGGCGCAGCAGTTCGCCTCCGGCGTACCCGCTCGCCCCGGCCACAGCTGTTCGAATGCCCATACAAACCTCCGCATTAATATGCGGAGAGGTTACCAGCGAGCGCGGACCGGATGCAAGTTCATACGGTCCGTTGCATGATGCTTCGGCCGGTCACTCCGGCGCCAGTGCGGTGAGCGCGCCGGACGCGAGCGCCTCGACCCCGGCCGGCAGCGCCAGCCCCGCGTACGGCGCGAAGGACGGGCTGTGGTTGGCCGGCAGGGCGGCGAGCTTCTCGGCGGCGCTGCCACCGGGCGCCGCCCGCCACTGGCGCGGGCCGACGACACCGAGCATCCAGTATCCGCTGGGGATCCCGTCGGCCAGCAGCGGGAAGTCCTCGGCCGCCAGCGACGACGGCCACCAGGCCACCCGGTCGGCGCCGAACGTCCGCTCGTGGGCCGCGCGCAACCGCGCGGCCACCTCCGGATCGCCCCGGTAGGCCGGGGTCCGCGACACCACCTGCAGCACCGGCTCCACCGGGCTCCCCGCGGCCTCGCAACAACCCCGCACCGTCCGGACCACCCGGTCCCGCACGTCGTCCAGCGCCCGGTCGGACAGCGCCCGGATCGTGACGCCCAGCGTGGCCTCCTCCGGGATCACCCCCGGATGGTGGCCCGCCCGCAGCGAACCCACCGTCAGGGTCACCTGCTCGGCCGGCCCCACCTGCCGGGCCACGATGGTCTGCAACTGGACGACGACGGTGGCGGCGAGCACCACCGGGTCGACACACAGGTGCGGGGTGGCGGCGTGCCCACCGCGGCCGGTCAGTGTCACCTCCAGGGTGACGCAGCCCGCCGTCATCGGACCGGACCCGTGCGCGACCATGCCTGCGGGCAGCGGCGCCGCGTGCTGTGCCAGCAGGAGGTCCGGCCGGCCGAACCGCTCGTACAGCCCGTCCTCGATCAGCGCCGCCGCGCCGGTCAGCGTCTCCTCGGCCGGCTGCCCGAGCACGAGCAGCGTCCCCCGCCAGCGGTCCCGGACGCGGTCCAGGTGAGCCGCGGCGCCCACCGCCGCGGCCAGGTGCAGATCGTGCCCGCAGGCGTGCATCACCGGCACCCGGCGCCCCTCGCCGTCGAGGGCGCCGGCCGTGCTCGCGTACGGCAACCCGGTCCGCTCCGCGACCGGCAGCGCGTCGAGTTCGGCGCGGAGCATCACCGCCGGACCGACGCCGTTGGCCAGGACACCGACGACGCCGTGCCCGCCGATGCCGGTGGTGACCGCGCAGCCGGCCTCGCGCAGCGCGGCCGCGAACCGGGCCGCGGTGCGCTCCTCCCTCCCCGACAGCTCCGGGTGGGCGTGCAGGTCGCGGTAGAGCGAGCCGGCCCGGGCCAGGACGCCCGCGTCGAGGGCCGGGCCCGGAGCGCGGGCGGTCGCGAGCGGGCCGGGTGACACCATGCCGCTGAGCCAACCGCAAGCCGCTGTCACACCGCTCACCGCCGGTGACAGCGATCCGGGGTCCGGACGACGGCGATCGGTGAGCGCCGTGCGGTCTGCTTGTCCCAGGCCGGAGGAACCGGCCGGAGCCGACCCCTTGGAGTCATCATGGCGCCCGAAACCGACCTCAACGCCCTCGCCGAGGAAATCCTCGAGCTGGAGTCCGAGACCTTCGCGATCTCCGACTACGCCGACGCCTCCGAGGCGATCCTGGCCTCCTGCTCCTCGTCGGGCACCACCTCGACCTGCAGCAGCACCACCTCGACCACCAGCTGCAGCGCCTGAGCGGATCGGTCACGACGTAGGGCCGCCCCGGTAGCGGGGCGGCCCTACGTGCGCGTGTCCGGCCGCCGGCGCGGCGGTCGGCTCAGGGGAACGGGTGGGGAACGCGGCGCAGGTCGTCGTCGGTGAGCACCGCCCCGGCCAGCCCTGCCGCGTACGGAGCGGTGCGCAGGCGCGGCAGGTGCAGCGCCCGCTGACGCAACCAGCCGAAGTCGATCGGCAGCAGGCCGGGCACCACCACGCATACCGACCGCAGCCCGACCGCCTCCTGCTCCGGGCTCGTCTGGTCGACCAGGATCGCCCGGTGGCCGCGCCGGTGCAGGGTGTCCAGGACCCGGCCCAGGTCGTCGAGGAGGTCCCGGGCGCCGGCCTCCCGGTGACCGGCGAAGACGCTCGCGACGTCCCGCGCCACCGCGTCGCGCAGGTACGTCGCGGCGTGCCGGGCCATCCGGGGCAGGCCGAACAGGGCAGAGTGGTCCGGCAGCCGGCGGACCAGGCCGTAGTCGTCGGCCATCCGCTCCAGCTCGCCCCGTCGCCGGCGCACCGTGGCCGGCTGGTGCGGAATGTAGGTGAGCGCCTCGGTGACCGCGCCGGCCACCGCCTGCTCCGGGTCGACGTGTGCGGCTGCCGCGAAGGAGAGCAGTCCGGGCCCACCGTCGTGGCGGACCGCCAGGCTGGTCACCACCGGCACGTCCAGGTCGATCCGGTTGTCGAAGGCGTGCAGCGCGTAGCCCTGCAACTCGGCACGGTCGGCCATCGCCCGTACCGCCGGCGAACAGCTCGCCAGGTCGATCCTCGGCAGCGTCAGGTTGCCGTACCAGCCGAGCAGGAAGGCGTCCCGCTCGATCAGCTCCAGCAACCCGAACAGGGCCGCCTCGGCCAGGCAGCTGCCGGTGGCGCAGCCACTGGAGGACGAGAGCACGAACGTGTCCCCGGCCGCCGGGGAGCTGTAGAAGCAGAGCCGCCGGGGCACCAGCACCGGCCGGCCGGTGCGCAGGTCCCGGCCCCACACCCAGGGGATCGGCCGGTCCGGGTCGAAGCGGCGCAGGATCGGGTCGTGGTCGTACACCTCGTCCGGATAGCTGCCGCACTCGTCCGGGTGCAGGGCGTGCTCGGCGACGTCCGCGTACGCGGCGACGACGGGGACGAGGTTGCGCCGCCGGTGGGTGCCCGCGTGCCGCTCCAGCCCTTCCAGGTACGCCAGCGCGTGGCTGGCGTCGTAGCCGGTGGACTGGCCGCTGAAGGAGACGTCGAGCAGCCCGCCGTAGCCCCGGATGAAGACGCTGCCGGTGACCGGGGCGGTGGTGGGTGAGGTGATGGTGAGCTGGGTGCCCGCGCCGAGCGCCCCGCAGACCGGGTTGACCAGGGCGGCGCGGGGCAGCGGGTAGTCCCCCGGGGCGCGCAGCCGGTAGGCGTCGGCGGCCGGTTTCGGCGCCGGCCGGTCGAGCTCCGGCACCTCGGCCGGCGAGTCGGGACGCGCCGTCGAGCACGTCGGGCACCGCGGCTCCGCCAGCACCGGATGGGTGCGTACCCGCAGCGTGTTCAGCTCCAGCCGGCTGACCCGGGCCAGCCGCCGGTCCGGGTCGTCCCACGTCGGCGGCGCGGGCCGGGCCGGCGTGGCGTGCACCGCCCGGTACAGGTCCCACACCGCGTCGAGCTGGTAGGCGGTGAGCCTGGGCCACGGCCCGACAGCTGTCGGAACGCCACCGGTCTCCAGCGCGTCGCGTTCGCTGCGGCCGCGCAGCCGCTGCCATCGGATGGCCAGGCAGTGTCCGCAGGCGGCCCCCGGCGGGGCACCGGCGACCGGGCCGACCAGCACCGCGTCCGCGCTCAGGTGCACAGTGGCGTGCCGCCGGTGCGGCGCCGCCCCGGCCAGCGCGTCGCCGGCGCCCAGCGTGACCACCCGGGGCGCCGGGCCCACCGGCCGCGCCGACCAGCGCCGGCGCAGGTGCGCGTCGAGCCGGGCCGCGGCGGCGGACAGCGGGACCGAGGGCGCCGACGCCGCGGGTGCGGTCACGAGCTGTGGCTCCACCGGAAGGTACGCACGCCGATGACCGCGAACACGACAGCGAAGCCGACCAGCGCGCCGCACGCCACCAGATAGTCGGTCATGGAGCCGAACCCGGTGAAGGCGTACGCCATACCGTCGTTGACGTAGCGCAGCGGCAGCGCCCGGGAGATGCCCTGCAACCACCCGGGCATCAGCTCCAGGGGATAGAACGACCCCGACAGGAAGGCCATCGGCACCACGATGCAGTTGGCGATCGCGGCCACCGCCTCCGCGGTGTCCGCACGCGAGCCGACGATCAGGCCCAGCGCCAGGAACGTGGTCACCGCCAGCAGCATCATCGGCAGGGACAGCGGCCACTTCCCGTCCGGACGCATGCCCAGGAAGGGCAGCATGGCCACGCCGACGAAGAGCAGGCTCTGCGCGACGCCGATGGCGAGCGCGACCGCGTAGCGGGAGCCGACCACGGACCAGATGCTCGTCGGCGACAGCCGGATGATGCGCAGCAGGTCGTCGTTGCGCCACTGCATCAGGGTGAACGACACGCCGAACAGCGCGGCGCTGGCCAGGCCCCACGACAGCACGCCCGGCGCGATGAAGTCGATGTATCCGTGGCCGGTCTCGGCGACCTCCTGGTTGCGGAAGATCAGTCCGAAGATGACCAGGAAGACCAGCGGGAACGCGAACGTGAAGAACAGCGTCGTGCCGTCCCGGACGCTCGCCTTGTAGCTGGCCCGGGCCAGTGCGGTGTATGCGCTCATGCCTGCGGCGCTCCCATCAGTTGCAGGTAGACGTCTTCCAGGGTGGCCGGGCGGGTCTCCACCTCGTCGAGGCCGCCCTCGGCGCCGAGGGCGGCCAGCACCCGGGCCGTCTGGGTGGTACGCAGGACGACCGCGCCGTCCTCGAAGTCGATCCCGTCGACGCCGTCGATCTGGCCGGCCTGCTCCGCGCTGAGCCGGCCGGCGGGTACGACGAGACGGGTGCCGACGCCGGATCGCGCGATCAGCTCCCGTGGGCTGTCCAGGGCCAGGACTCGCCCGGCGGCGAGGATGGCGACCCGGTCGCACAGCGCCTGCGCCTCGTCCAGGTGATGGGTGGTGTAGACGATGGTCTTGCCGCCCGCCTTCAGCTCCCGCAGCAACTGCCCGAGATCACGACGGGCCTGCGGGTCCAGGGCGGCGGTCGGCTCGTCCAGGAAGATCACCTGGGGGTCGTGCACGATCGCCGAGGCGATGGCGAGGCGCTGGCGCTGTCCACCGGAGACGTTCGTGACCCGGATGTCGGCCGAGTCGGTCAGCCCGACCAGCTTCAGCGCCCGGTCCGCGACGGAGGCGGGCAGGCCGTAGAGCGCGGCGACGGTCACCAGATGTTCCCGGGCGGTCAGCCGGGTGAAGAACGCCGACCGCTGGGTCTGCACGCCGATCTTCGGCAGCAGGTCGAGGTTGCGCGGCGTCGGCGACATGCCGAGCACCCGCACGGTGCCGCGGTCCGGGGTCCGCAGACCTTCGATCATCTCGATGAGAGTCGTCTTGCCCGCGCCGTTGGGCCCGAGCATGCCGAAGAACTCGCCGCGGCCGATCGAGACGGTGACGTCGTCCACCGCTCTCACCTCGCCGTACGACTTGCTCACGGAGTCCAGCACGATGGCCGGATCGTCGGTGGCTGGCATGGTCACGCCTTTCGCTTGTGGGCTTCGATGTTCTGCTGGTGTGACGGATGAGAGCGACCCGCGGAGCCGGCACGCCGGGGCCGGGCCAGCCAGCCGGCGAGCGTCAGCGCGACGACCGCGGCGGGCAGGACATGTCCGAACACGCCCAGTGTGGACTCCAGGAGCGCGCCGGCGAAGGAGATCACACAGGCGGCCACCGACGCGGCGGCGAACAGCCACCACAGGCCGTACAGACCGAGGCGTACGGCGGCCCGCCTCGGATAGCGGACACGGCCGCGGCGGGGCAACCGGCCCAGTGCGGTGTACAGGTAGCGGCGGCTCTCCGGCGCCAGGTCCAGCGTGTCCAGGAGGTGGCTGGCCATCTTGTAGCCGTCCAACGGTGGGAGCGGAACGAAGTTGACGATGGTCTGCACGGCGGCGACCAGCACGTACGCGCTGAACAGCCGGTCGGCGAAAGCGCCCGGCAGGGCGGCGAGGAGCGCGCCGGCGAGCAGCAGCACCATCCCGTTCGCCACCCCGCCGGCGGCGGCGATCACCGCCTGGTCCCGCCGCCTCGGCAGGAAGGCGTAGTCCTCGATCTGGCAGGTGAGCGTGACCAGGTTGATCCGCTTGACGGTGGCGCCGAGACGGACCGCGGTCAGCGCGTGCGCGAACTCGTGGACGGCCGCGCCCGCCCAGGCGAGCAGCCCGAGCAGGAGCAGGCTGAGCGGGTCCGTGAACGCCGGTCGGGCCGCCTGCCACAGCGGTCCGGCGTGCCAGGCGACGGCCACCAGCAGCGCCGCCACCAGCAGGCCCCACCCGGCGACCGACGCGGGGCTCAGCAGCCGGCCCAGCAGGCGGGCCCACCTGTCGAGCCGGTCGTGACGCGCCACCGGCGCCGCCTCCGGCTCACCGGGTCTGCCGACGAGCAGGCCCCGCTGGTGCAGCAGCCACAACAGCCGCACCCAGTGGTCGTCGCCGAGCCGGCGGCCGTACGCGGCCGCGTACTCGTCGCCCACCTCAGCCAGGGAACGGACCCCGTCCAGCCGGCGCACCAGGAACCGTTCCTTGTCCGACAGCTCGAACGCCCGGCCGCTGCGACGGTCCTTGACCAGATGGACGGTGGCCGTGCCCCGGTTCAAGGGGCGGGAGAAGAGCAGGTCGTCGCGGAGGCGGGGACGCTTGCCGAGCAGCGCCGGGCTGGTCACGCCGCCACCGCCGGCTCCCGCAGCACCCGGGCGAGCAGGTACGACAGGTACGCCTCGTCGCGGATGGTGGCGTGCAGCCGGTTGTTCGTCATGTGCAGGTACGGCGAGAGCAGCGCGGCCAGCGCCTCGGCCGGGTCGGTGACCACCCGCTCCCCGCTGCCGTCCCACGACCGGAGCGTCAGCCGTCCTGACGCGGCCAGCCCGAGCACCCGCTCCCGAAGCTCCCCGGCGTGCTCGGCCCAACCGCGCAGGAAGCCGGGCAGGTGCGCGACATCCCCCCGTGCCACGAGGTCGAGGATGCGTTCGACCCGCGGTCCCAGCTCCGGCGCGACCCCGTCGTACATCCGGCGATACTCCTCGGCCCCGATCAGCTCGGTGCCGGCGAAGGCCCGGTGCCAGAAGTGGTGGTAGCGGTCGAGGAAGTCGACCAGTTCCGCCCGGTCCGGCAGGAACGTCCCGGCCAGCACCGTCATCAACTGGGCGGCAGTGCCCAGCAGCACCGGTCGCAGGTGCAGGTTCATCGTCGCGAGGGCTCGCAGCACGACGTCGCTGGAGTGCCGGAAGTGCCACTCGGCGACCTCGATGCCGTCCGGCCCGCCGTACTTTCCGTACTCCGGCTCGTAGGGCCGGTAGCTGAACGAGTTGTTGGGTTGCAGCAGCATCTGGCCGTTGTCGTCGACCAGTTCCGCCGGCCGTCCGCCCGGGAACTCCAGGGCGAACAGGATGTCGTAGAGCTCGCGCAGATAGCCGGTGCCCATGGCGTACAGGGCGGGGCGGGTGGTGAGGAACCGCTGGATCGCCGCCTCGGCCAACGCCCGCACCGCCGGCTCGTCCGACGGGGTACGGGGCCGCAGGCGCAGCCGCACGTGCGGCCCCTCCAGCCAGTAGTTGATGAAGAAGTGCCCGGCGAGCAGGTTCCGGTCGGTGAGCTCGCGGATCAGTGGCACCACACACTCGACGAGCAGCGGCTGCGGGTTGGCGGCGTAGAACACGTGCAGCGCCAGCCAGTCCCCGCGGGGGTCGGTGGGCGCGGCGGCCGACACGGTCATCGGATCCTCCCAGGGTCGGTGCGGAAGGTCTCCACGGCCAGCTCACAGACGTGGCCGCCGTGCTCGCCGCGGGCCGTCAACTCGTCGGCGGCCGGCAGCATCTCGCGCAGCACCACCCGGTCGTCGGGGGCGTCGAGCGAGGCCCGCAGCGCCTGCAGCGACAGCGGGCTGTCGAAGTCCACGTACTGCGGTTTCGGGTTGGTCCCGGCGCGGGCCGCGCGGGCCGGGTGGACGGTGGCGAAGACCCGGGCCGGCACGTCGTGCTCGGCCCGCCACCGCCGCCAGCGCAGGAACGCCTCGGCGTCGGCGCCCGGGTCGTCGGTCTGCGGCAGGTCGCCGGCGCGCGCCGACCAGCTGCGGCGGCTGAGCACCACGTTGCCGGCGCGCAGCCGGGGCCGGGTCGTCACGCCGTCGCGGGCGGGTCCGGCGGGCACGCCCCGCCACGGGTCCAGCCGCACCATCGACGCCGGCGAGAGCAGCAGCAGGGTACGCGGGATCTGCGGCAGCGCCATCGGCACCAGATAGCCGAGATAGACCGGGATCACCTCGCGGTCGAGGCGGGTGGAGCGCAGCACCACCCGGTCCGTGTCGGGGTCGTGCACCAGGTGCAGGTCGTCGAGGGTGAGCTGCCGATCCGGCTCGACGTCGCTGGTCTCCCCCGGGCAGATGATGACGTGGTCGGTGAGCCGGTCGTGCAGGTTGAGGTTGGTGGTGGCCGCCCCGCCGGTCAGCTCGGCGAAGACCGCGCCCGGCGGTGCGACGGACCGGGCCTGCGCGCGCAGCCGCTCGGCGAGACTCGGCGCGTCCCCGGCGAAACAGTGGGTGAACCGGCTGAACGGGAAGGACAGCCCGCCGAAGGACTGGTTGAGCACCAGCAGCGGCTCCGATCCGCGCGCCGCCACCTGCACGAAGTGCCCCTGCGGGCGGAACCCGCCGGCGGCACCACCGAGCAGTTCGCCCACCTCGTCGAGGAGCGCGTCCGGCAGCGGCAGCTCGGTCCGTCCCGGATCCTCCGCGACCAGCCGGCGCAGCCGGTCGGCGAACGCCTGCCGGGCCTCGTCCAGCGCGGTCATCTCGGGCCGGCCCAGCCAGTTCTCCTCCGGCGTGTAGCTGCCGTCCTCGGCGAACGACCGGCGGCCGGAGACGTAGGAGGCGTACTGGTCGTAGAGGTCGTCGTGGAAGTCCTCCACCAGACGCAGCAGGTCGTCGCACCGGCCGCCGACGCCGAACCGGGCCAGGAAGAAGCCGTGGAACATGATCCGGTGCGGCAGGTTCTGGTCGAAGGCGGGCAGCACCCGCTCCACCGCGGCCAGCCCGTCGCCGGCCAGCCGCCGCCAGGCGGACGTGCTCACC
Source organism: Micromonospora echinospora (assembly GCF_014203425.1). Classification (NCBI taxonomy): domain Bacteria; kingdom Bacillati; phylum Actinomycetota; class Actinomycetes; order Micromonosporales; family Micromonosporaceae; genus Micromonospora; species Micromonospora echinospora. Next base: position 3,209,267 of record NZ_JACHJC010000001.1, on the reverse strand, counting down.
GGCAACGGCGCGCCGCCGATCCGGCTGTCCTCGTAGAGCAGGGTCTGCGGCAGCTGCGGGTCCGGTTCGCCGAGGTCCACCATGGTCGCCCGCACCGCCGCCCGCAGCTCGTGCGTCACCTGCCGCCGCCGGGCCAGGTCCCCGTCCCGGTAGGCGTCCACGAACTCGCCGATCGCGGTGAGACGGGCGGCGGTCCGGGCCGCCCACGGACGGTCCAGGCCGGACAGCACGCCGGCCAGCGCCCGGACCGGGTCGGCGCGGTGCACGTCGACGTCCAGGCCGACCAGGCGCAGCATGCCCAGGCGCAGCAGGGTGGACAGGTACGCCTGCCCGTCGGCCCGGTCCGCGCCGGTCAGCTCGCACAGCCGGTCGACCAGTTCGCCCCCGCGGATCGTGCCCCGCCGCTGCAACAGCGCGGTCAGCTCGTCGAGGACCCCGCTGCGCCGCAGGAAGAACAACCCGTCCCGGACCGAGTCGAAGCTGACCGCGACGCTGTCGTCGCCGGCGGTCACCCAGTGCCGCACGTAGCGGATCCGCTCGGCGTCACGCCGCCAGCCCGGGCTCAGCGCCACCGGCAGGTCGCCGCGCCGCACCGGGTCGGCGCTGATCAGGTCGGCGATCCGGCCGACCAGCACGACGTTGAGCCGCACGTGCCGCTGCCACCGCTCCCCCACCGTCAGCCCGAGACCCTCGGCGTCGTCGTCGAACCGGCCGAGCGCGACAGCGGTGAAGGTGCTGAACGGGCTGGTCTTGCAGGCGGTGCGATAGAGGTAGGACAGCAGTGAGCGCTCGACGCGGCGGGCACGCTTGTTCGCCGGGCGGGCCGGATCCGGGACCCCGGTGGCGAGCTGCTGGTCCAGGGTGGGAGAGGCGAGCTGGAGCCCGCCGCGCAGCCGGGGCTCGTCGGTCAGCTCCCACAGTCGCCGGCGGGACCGGGCTACGTCGGCGGCGAACACGGCAGTGCCGTCGTGTTCCAGCTGGGCCAGCCGCTGCCGGCCGGCCAGCCACCTCCGCAGGTCCGACGCGGACCCGGGGCGGATGCGCTCGACCACGGCGAGAGCCGGCCCGGGGTCGGCGGGCAGCACGTTGTTGTGCACCTGCCGGCGCAGGCCCAGCAGCCGGCGGCGGGCCTCCTCGTCGTCGTTGCCCTTGATCAGGTCGTGCAGCAGGTCGCCGACCCGGGCGCCGTCGGCGGCCAGCCGGTCCCGCAGCGCGAGGACCTCCTCGGCCCAGTCGGCCGCGCGGGGGCACCGCAGGCCGTCGACTGTGGACAGCGGCAACCCGGCTATCCGGGCGATGAACCAGTCGCCGGTGCGCCAGTCACTGGTCGCGGCGGACGTCCGCGCGCTCGGCGCGGGCACGGTCGCCGTCACGACAGCTCGTAGCGGTAGTCGCCGAGCCCTGGCCGGTCGTGCCCGGCCAGCATGACCAGCAGCGGGAACTCACCGGTGTCCTCGAGCGCCAGTTCCTCCACGTAGGAGACGCTGTCGAAGCCCAGCGCCACCCCGGCGCCGAGGCGCAGCGCGGCGGCCGTCGTGTAGAAGGTCTGCGAGATCGCCCCGACGGTGGCGTTTACGAGGTTGTAGCCACGGTCGCCGGTGGCGTCCAGCACCGCGTGGGTGCGGACGGTGGGCACCAGGACGACAGCGGCCTGCTCCAGGTTGTAGTTGGCCAGGAAGTAGTTGCGCTGCAGGAACCGGCCGGGTGGCCCGTCGGAGACCGGGAGCAGGGCGTGGCTGCCCGGGTCGTACTCGTAGCCACCGGCGGGCACGCCGTCGACGTGGTTGACGAACGCGTAGAGCTTCGCCAGCGGCCGGTCCGCCGGGCCGTCGATCTCACTGGGCACCGTGGTGGCGGCGGTCGCGCTCAGAAGCGCGGCGAGCTGACCGGCGGAGATTCGCCGGCCGGCCAGGAACCGGCCGAAGCTGCTGCGCCGACGGGCCAGGGCCGCGCCGACCGGCATGTCCATCGGCGCCGCGGGCGGCAGCGCGAGATGTCCGGCGCGGGTGGGCGCCGGAAGCGCGCCGGCGTCGGCGAGCGCGCCGGCCGGCGGTCGCCGCACCGCCGCGGCGGCGGTGCTGCGGTTGACCCGTTGCAGGATGTCGAAGTCGAGCCGGGTACGCGAGCGTTCCCGGTCGGTGTGCCGGACCCGGACCGGGCCCGGTGGCGCCTCCTCGACCCGGTCGGCACGGTCGTGATCCGCCCAGGTGAGCGGCACGACGGCGAAGAGCGCCTCGGCGTCGGGGTCCAGGCCGAGCAGGTCGGCGACGGCGGCCTGGTCGAACCAGAGGACCGGCCGGATCCGCCGGCCCTGGCCCCCGGCCCACAACCGCCAGGTCTGCAACAGGGTGCCCACGTCCATCGACACGGCGTGGTACGAGAAGTTGTTGTACTTGAACGCGTTCTGCCAGAACTTGACACCGATCACCAGGAACTGGGTGGCCGGCTCCGGCCGGCCGATCGCGGCGTTGAGCCGGTCGGTGACGTCCCCGGCCAGCAGCCGTTGCATGGCCTGCCGGGCGTGCGCGTAGTAGTAGACGCCGGGGACGACACCCGCCCCCGGCCCGGCGATCCAGTAGACACTGCACGGGTAGAGACCGCCGCCCGAGGCGGTGCCCCGGTGCCAGTTGGCGTGCGCGTACGAGGGAAGTCCGGCCAGGTCGGTGTTGGCCTGCACGCCCAGCCGCCGGCCGAGCAGCCCGTAGGAGTCGCGCAGCATGCCGGCGAGCAGGCGCGTGGTGAACGGCTCGTCGGCGGCGCCGTCCGGCCGTAGCGCCGCGTCGAGCGGGGCGTCCGCCGACGCCGGTTCCGGCAGCGGAAAGGCTGCCGCGTCCGGGTAGTACTTGCCACGGCGGGGCGCGTCCGCCCAGTCGGGGATGAAGTCGGCCGGGGGCATCGGCTCCCGGCCGCGGCGCAGGATCGCCGTCGCGTACGCGTGGGCGTAGCCGGCGGGTTCGGACGTCATGGCGCACCTCACGGGAACGGGTGGGGAACGGAGTGGATCTCGTCGTCGCGCAGGTCGCGGTCGAGGAGTCCGGCGGCGCGGAAGGCGGTACGCAGCCGGGGCGCGTGGGGCGCGCGCTGGCGCATCCAGCCGAAGTCGATGGGCAGCAGGCCCGGCACCAGCACGCTCGCCGTGGCCAGCCCCAGGTCGTGCTGCTCGGGTGTGCTCTGGTCGACGGCGATCACGTCGAACCCGTGCCCGGTGACCGCCTCGAGGCAGTACTCCAGGTCGTCCCGCAGGTCGGCGGAGACCGGCGGGGCGGGACGGTCCGGCCCGTACAGTTCGTTCATCGCGACCGGCGGGCGGCCGTTGTCCAGCAGGAACCCGGCGTGCTGTCGCATCTCCGGCAGCCCGTACAGCAGCGGATGGTCGTGCAGGCCGCGCACCTGGGAGAAGTCGTTCACCATGGTCCGCAGCCGCGGTTCGTCGGCGCCCGCGCGCAGCCGCACCATCACCGAGTCGGTGGCGATCTCGCACAGCGCCGCGGTGACGGCGGCCTGCGGGTCGAGGCTCGCGCCGCCGCCGAAGGCGAGGGCGCCGAGGCCGCGGTCCTCCCGCACGGCGACCGCTGTCACCACCGGGATGTCGAAGGTCATCCGGGCGTCGAAGAACCGGGCCCGGTAGCCGTACATGGCCAGCCGGTCGATCATCAGCCGGGTCTGCCGCCGGTCGATGGTGGCCGCGTCGATCTCCGGCAGGGCCCGCCCGCCGTACCAGGCCAGCAGGAACGCGTCGCGTTCGATCGCCTCCATCAGGCCGTGGTAGACGGCCTCCACCAGAGAGCCGCCCGACGCGCACCCGTTCGAGGTCTCCTGGACGAAGCGTTCCTCGACGCTGGCGGCGTGGTAGTAGACCAGGACCTCGGGCACCAGCACGGCCCGCTGGTCGCGCAGCGACCAACCCCAGACCCAGCTGATCGGCCGGTCCGGGTCGAAGCGGTGCACATACGGGTTGGCCCGGTAGAAGTCGTCGGTGTAGACGCCGCACTCGCGCGGGTCGAGGGCGTCGTCGCCCAGCTCCCGCAGGGTCGCGGTGACCACCGTGCGCTTACGTCGCGGGCGCAGCCCGGCGGCGCGTTCCAGTCCCTCCAGCACCGCGACGCGGGCGCTGCGACGGAAGCCGTCGGTGTGTCCACCGTAGAGCGTCTCACGCAGGTACCGGCCGCTGCGCAGGGTGAACGAGCCGATCGCTGGCGCGGTGGACAGCGAGGTCAGGTCCTGCCACAGCGTCGAGCCGAGCGCCCCGCACACCGGGTTGGCGAAGGCCTCCACGTTCAGCGCGTAGTCGTCGAGGTTCCGGCCCCGGAAACCGGCCGGGTCGCTCTTGGCGGTGGACGCCAGCTCGATCGGGGCGAGATCGCGGGTGTCCGGGACGGCGCCGCCGCAGGCCGGGCACTCCGGGTCCGCGACCAACGGAACCCGGCGCACCCGCAGGGTCTGCAGGTCGACGTGGAGCACCACGGCCGGGCCGCCCGCCGCCGGGGCGTCGGCGTGACGGGCCGCGACCAGGGCGGCCAGGAGGTCCGCGACGAGCGCGATCGCGTACGGCCACGGGCCGGCCGCCCGGGTGTCACCGCCCAACTCGACAGCGTCCCGCAGGTCACTGTGCCGCACCGCCTGCCAGCGCCGCGCCAGGCAGGTCGCGCAGGCACCCGAGGACGCCGCCGGGCCGAGCAGGACCACATGCCCGTAGACCAGCAGGCGGGGCCCACCGGCCGGGCCTGCCGGCGCGGCCAGCTCGTCGCGTACGCCCAGGGCGACCACCTCGGCGGGGCAGCCGCGCTCGGCCAGCAGCCGCGCCAGCCCGGCGCAGACCAGCTCGTCGGTCTCGGCAATGTGGCTCACCGGCCCTCCTGGGCGGTCAGCAGCACCTTGACCGCGACCAGCCCGCCGGCGGCCAGGTCCGCGCCGCCCACCGACGCCACCAGCAGGTCGTGTCCCCGCTCGCGCAACCCCTGGCGCACCTGTGACCAGCTCAGCGCGGCGCCGTCCGCCGGCGTCGGGTCCCCCATCGCGAGGGTGCCCGCGTCGAACTCGTCCAGCAGCGGGTCCCCGGTGTCCGGGGTGATCGCCGGATCCTGTGCGCGCAGTGCCGCCTGGCCCAGCACGTCCCGCAGCGCCGCTCCGGCCGCGACCGCGTGGACCGGGTCACCCGCCAGGGCGTACCGCCAACGGCCGTCGGTCTGGTCGGGGTAGCGGGCCAGGAGCACGCTCAGCCCGCCCTCCGCCGCGCCGGAGAGGTCGAGCAGTTCCACGGCGATCCCCAGGTTCGCCGCCGACTTGCTCAGGAAGACCAGTTCCGGATCGGCTCCGCGGGTGTCCAGGCGTACCTGCCGCGCGGCGGACCGGCCCTCGACGACCGCACGCAACGCGCGGTACGCCAGTGCCGAGGCCAGACCGCACCGCACCGCCTCGGCGAGGTCACCGCCGGCGCCGCCGCCGGCACGGGTCGGCTCCGCGCCGCGGGCACGGTTGGCCGCGCCGAACGGCTCCAGCACCGCGGCCGGCACCGCCGCCGCCGCGCCGGTCAGCAGTGACCGGGCCGCCGCCCAGCCGCCCCCGTCCGGCTCGGCCCAGCCGGAGTCGAGGCCGAGCCGGGCGGCGTCCAGGCGCGGCGCGTCGGCGGCGGGCGGCCGGAGGACGGCCGCCTGACCGGTGACAGTCACCGCGGCGGCCCGCAGCGCCCGCAGCCGGGCCGCGGCGACGTGGTGCACGTCGAACGCGTGGACGGTACGGCGACGACCGCCCGGATCGGTGAGGTCGACCGCGCCGATCTTGATCGGGGTCTGGTCCCAGCGTTCGTCGTCGTAGCGACGGAACACGCCCACGTGCGGCTGGAGCAGCGGCTGGTGGGCGGTGAGCCGCGCCACGGCCGCCTCGGCCCGCGCCGACTCGTCGGCGGCGTCGGCGGCCGGCTCGTCCAGCGCTAGATCCACAGTGGACGGCTCCGGCGACTCCGGCCGGCAGAAGGCGCACCGCGGGTGGGTGAGCAGCGGCTCGGTCAGCACGTCGAGCGAGGCCAGGTGCTGCACGATCACCGCGCCGTCGGTCTCCCCGGGCAGCGCGCCGGTGGTGAGCCGGAAGACCTCGTACGCGAGCAGGTTGCCGACCATCGCGGCCAGCGGCCCGTCCGGTCCGGCGGCGACCGGCGCGGACCCGGCGGGCAGGGCGGCGGCCCGCCACACCGCAGCTGCCGCGCCGGTGTCGTCGTTGTCGGTGAGCCGGTTCATCGCGCAGCACCAGCACCCCGGGTGTCCTGCGCCCTGCACCGGGCCGACGAACATCCGTTCCCCGCAGACCCAGGCCGGCAGGAGCAGCCGGCCGGCCGGGATCCCCGTCGCGAGCAGCCGCAGCGTGTCGCGGGGCGCGCCGTCACCGGCCGCCACCACCACGAGGTCGGCGTCGAGGTCGGCCCAGCCGACGTCGCCGTCGGGCAGTTCGTCGACGGTGGCCGGACATCCCGCCTCGGTCAGCGCGGCCAGCTCGTCGGCGAGGCCGGGCGCGACAGTGGCCCGCACGGTCACCCCGGCGGAGCCGTTGCGCAGCAGGGCGGTGGCGCAGGACCGGGCGACGGGACCGTCGCCGAGCACCGCCACCCGGGTGTCGCGGAAGGCGGCGAAGCGGTGCGCCGGCCGGTCGACGTAGTGGTCGACGTAGGCGACCTGGGCGGCGAACGCCCCCGCCACGGCCGGGTCGAGCACCGTCTCCGGGTCCTCCTCGACCGGTACGTCCCGGGCGAAGCCACGCCCGTAGAGCGCGTCGACCAGCTCGCCGATCATGTCGCGTTGCGCGGGCGGCAGCGGTCGGCAGATGTCGGCGACCCGGTTGCGCCCGTTCAGGTGCGGCACGAGCAGCGCCGCCAACCGGTAGGCGGTGCCGGAGGACAGCCGGAAGCCGCTGCTGGCGTTGTGGAACAGCACTCCGTCCTCGGTGCGGGTGAACAGCACGTCGTGTCGCATCCGCGGCCGGGTCTGAGCCACCGTCTCGTAGGCAGTGCTCATCCGTGGGTTCCCTTCTTCACTCGATCGGGGGTCGTTCTCCGGCCGGCCACGCCGTGCGCGTGCCGCCGCAGCAGGCCACGGATCCGGTACTGGTCCGCGGCCTCTTCCATCAGGCTCTGGTCGACGAGGTCGTCGAGCAGCTCACCGGCGCGGACCTGGTCGACGTCGAGCAGCCCGGCGGCGGCGGGGACGGTGATCGTCCCCGGCGCTTCGGCCAGCCGGAGGAAGACGTCGGCGAGCACGTCGCCGGCCCGGGTCAGCGCCTCGTCGAGGCGGCCGGCCAGGGACATCTCCGGGTCGCCGGGCAGGCTCAGCCGTCCGATCGGATCAGCGCCCAGCCACCCGACGGCCTCGTCGAGGCTCATCCGGGCACGCAGCAGGACGCGGGTGGCGGCGATCCGCAGCGCCAGCGGCAGGTGTTCACAGAGCGCGGCGAGCTCGGCCGCGGCCGACGACTCGGCCTGCACCCGTTCCGCTCCCAGCACGACCCCGAGCAGGTCCAGTGCCTCCTGCCGGTCGAGCGGCTCGACCCGGTGCAGCCAGCCGCCGAGCCGGGCGACCAGGGCGGACAGGCTGGGCCGGCTGGTCATCAGCAGCACGTCGTCCGGCCCCAGCACCTCCGGCAACCGCCGGGCCAGCGTCGCGTCGGCGACGTCGTCGGCCAGCAGGAGCCGGCGGCCGGTGGAGGAGACAGCGGGAGCGGCGGCTTCCGGGTCGTTCGGCTCCACCTGCCGCACGCCGCCGGGGAAGTCCTCGGCGACGAGGCCGGCGACGTGCTGGGCGAGGGCGGTCTTGCCGACGCCCGGCAGCCCGCTGAGCACCACGATGCGGGTTCCCCCGCGCAGCCGGTCGGTGAGGGTGCCGCACAGCGCCGCCCGGCCGACGAAACCCGCGACGGAGGTGGGCGGACGGACGGATACCGCCGGCACGGGCCGGGGCGTCACCGTGACCACCGGCGCCGGCGCCTCTCCGCGCAGGATGGTCAGCTCCAGCCGCCGCAGCCCCACGCCGGGGCCGACGCCCAGTTCGTGGTCGAGGTGCTCCTTGATCCGGCGCACCTCGGTGAGCGCGTCGGCCTGCCGGCCGGTGCGGTACAGCACCTCGACGAGCCTCGCGGCGAAGCGCTCGTTCGCCGGATAGAGGCGGGTCGCGGTCCACAGGTCCACCAGCACCGACCGGTCACGACCCAACCCGATCTTGAGGTCGCAGAGTCGTTCGATGACCCGGACGCGTTCCTCGTTCAGCCGGGGTACGACGTCGCGGTGCAGCGCCTCCGACGGCACGTTCGCCAGCATCGGCTCGCTCCACAGGGCGAGCGCCTCCTCCAGCGTCGCCAGTTCCGTCTCCGGGTCCGTCTCGGCGCGGGTCCGGCCGACCAGCTCACGGAACCGCATCAGGTCGACGCTCTGCGGGCCGGCGGTGATCCGGTAGCCGCCGGGCACCGTCCTTATCGCATTCGCCGTCAGCCCGTGCCGCTGGAACAGTTGACGCAACCGCAACGCGCAGGTCTGCAACGCGGCCCGGGCCGAGACCGGCGGGTCGTCGCCCCAGATCGCCTGCTGCAGCATGGCCACGGACACCACCTCGTCGGGGTGCAACAGCAGCGCCGCCAGCAGACAGGCCACCTTCGACGGCGGCAGCACCAGAGCGTCGGCGTCCGTGGTCAGGGTCAGCGGGCCGAGGACGCGGAAGGCGACGGCCGGCGTGGACGCCACCGGCTCCGGATCACACCGGGGCGGACTCGCCACTTGCGCTTCCACCGTGATCCTCCCTTCGGGTTCATCCGAGGAGCACCGATCAGGTGACCGTCCACCCGCGTAGCGCGGGTACGCTCCGGATCGCGCGCTCACAGACGCGCTGCACGATGTAGTCGGAGATCGCCTGTTCGGAGGCGACGGTGAAGACCGCTACGGCGAGCCGTCCGGCGATCTCACGGGCGTGGATGTGGCGGATGCCGTCGGCCACTGTGGCGTTGAGCCACAACAGGTCCGTCAGCTCGCCGGCGGAGAGGCCGCGGTCGTCATCCGGCGGCCGCAGCGCGAGCCGGGTGAGCAGCACGGCAAGCCTCCGGTGAGCCGGACCGCCCGGGTTCGCGCCTCGACGTCGCCCATCGTCGGCATGTCCGCATCGCCGCCCCTTCCGCATCGCCCCGCCGGCCGGCGGGTGTTGCATCGAGAGTGGTAGCTGGCAACCGGAGCGTCACGTCCCCGCGCACCGGCGGAACCGGCCGTGGCCGGTTCCGCCGCGCAGTCAGCCGCATAAATCCGGCATTTTCTGTCCGGCCTGCAGATGCCCGTGTCTAATGGCGACCGTCACTGGCGTTAATGCCACGTACATCAATCTGTTATCTATCCCGAGGCTCGGCCTCCATTAGTGTGACCATCGAATCCGGGGGGAGGGAACGTGATCGAGAGATTGGGGCTGTCGGCCACCGACGAGGCCGTCTACTGGGCGATGGTTGACAATCCGACATGGGATGTCGAGGACCTCGTCACCGGCCTGGACATGCCGGAGACCGCGGTCCACGACGCCCTCGCCGCGCTTGCCGACCACGCGATGATCCTGCCCTCGTCGAACCGGCCGGGCAGCCTGCGCGCGGTGAGCCCGCAGCTCGGCCTGCTCGTCCTGCTCGACCAGGCGGAGCGGCGGACGGTCGCCGAGCAGGCCAGGATCCAGGCGACCCGCGCTTCGGTGCTGGCCCGCGCGACCAGCCGGGACGACAACGAACGGGAGGAGATCGTCCGCCTGAAGGGGGTCGACGAGCTGCGGGACCGGCTGTCCGAGCACGCCCGCACCGCCACCGAGAGCGTCATGATGCTGACCGGTGGCCCGGCAATTCCGCCGCAGATCAGGGAAAGTGGCGGGGCGCTGAGCCGGATGGCACTGGCTCGCGGCATCACCATCCGGCACATCTACCAGGAGACCGTTCTTCAGGACCCGGCCTCCTGCGCCTATGCCGAGGAGATGGCCAAATGCGGGGAGGATAGCCGGGTCCTGCCGGGGTCCCCGGTGCGGATGACGCTCGTGGATCGCAGAATCGCTCTCCTGCCGATCGAATCGCACGCCGGCCGGGGTGCGGTGGAAATCCGCAGCGTGCGCCTGGTTTCCGCGCTCTGCCTGTTGTTCGACCTGTTGTGGGAGAAGGGCGTCCCGTTCTCCCGGTGGGCCGGCAGCAGCATCGACGGGCTGACCAAGCAGGCGAGCGCCATCCTGCGACTGCTGCGCTGCGGGCGTACCGACGAGGCGATCGGCCGTCAGCTCGGCCTGTCCGAGCGCACCGTGCGCCGTACGGTCGCCGACATCATGAAGCGCCTCGACGCCGAGAGCCGCTTCCAGGCCGGTGTGGAAGCGGCTCTGCGCGGCTGGATCTGACCGCGCCGGCGGGCAACCAGCTCCGGGAGCCGGTTGCCCGCTACCTCCGGGCGGCGGCCGGTCAGGCCCCGCGCAGGGTGGCGCCGAAACGCTCGGCGGCGACAGCTACCGCCGCGTCCCGCGCGGCCACCGCCTCCTCGCCCGCGAGGGTCCGGTCCGGGGCCCGGAACGTCAGCTTGTACGCCAGCGACTTACGCCCCTCGCCGAGCTGCTGGGAGGTGTAGACGTCGAACAGCCGGACGTCCTCCAGCAGCGGGCCCGCGCCCTCGACCAGCGCCGCCCGCACCTCGGCGGCCGGCACCGGGTCGTCCACCACCAGCGCCACGTCGATCAGGGCCGGCGGGAACGTGGAGATGGTCGGCCCGGCGGCCAGCGGCGCGGCGGGCAGCGCGTCCAGGTCCAGCTCCATGGCGCTGGTCCGCCGGGGCAGCTCCAGCGCGGCCAGCACGGCCGGGTGCAGCTCACCGGCGTGGCCGACGACCACGTCGTCCACCACCAGCTCGGCGCAGCGGCCCGGATGCCAGGGCGCCCGCTCGCCGGCCCGTACCGTCACCCGGTCGGCGGGGATGCCGGCGGCGTCGAGCACGGCCCGGCCCGCCTCGATCGCGTCCGCCCAGCCGGCCGTGCGGCCCGCGCCCCACCAGCCGGCCGGCTCGATCTCGCCGGTGAGCGCGACCGCGACGTGCCGCGGCTGGGCGGGCACCACCGCGTCGGCGGCGGCGAACTCCTCGTCGGTGGGCCGCCGGTCCACGCCCATGGCGGGCGGCGCGCCCGCGCCGGGACGCGGGTGGAAGACGGTGCCGATCTCGTAGATCGCCACGTCCCGCTGACCGCGGCCGACGTTGCGCTTGACGATGCCGAGCAGCGGGCCGAGCAGCGTGGTGCGCAGCAGCGGCTCCTCCTCCGACAGCGGGTTCGCCAGGCGTACCGCCGGGCGGCGGGGGTCGTCGGCGGGCAGGCCGAGCTGGTCGACCAGCTCCGGCGCGACGAATGGTTGCGCCAGCACCTCGACGTAGCCGCGCTCCGCGAGGGAGCGGGCGACGGTCCGGCGGCGCTGCTGCTGCCAGGTCAGGCCCCGGCCGGGTGGCGCGGTGGGCAGCACCGACGGCACGCGGTCGTAGCCGTCGAGGCGTACCACCTCCTCCACCAGGTCGGCCGGGTCGGTCAGGTCGGGCCGCCAGCTCGGCGGCGTCACGGTCAGCACCGCACCGCCTCCGGCGGCCGTGCCGACGGTGCCCGGGTCCTCGGCGAGCCGGTCCGCGCCACGGGTCACGGTGCAGCCGACCTGCTCCAGCAGCTCGACCACCCGGTCCGGCGGGTAGGCCACACCGACGCGCCGCGAGGGCAGGTCCACCGGCAGCGTCACAGGCGTACGCGGCGCGACGTGGTCGATGTCGAGCACCTCCGCGCCGGCCGTGCCACCGGCCAGGCCGGTGAGCAGCCGGACCGCCTTGTCCAGCGCGACCAGCGGCAGCGCCGGGTCCACACCCCGCTCCCACCGCTTCGCTGCCTCGCTGAACAGCTTGTGCCGCCGCGCGGTACGCCCGACCGTGGCCGGGTCCCAGTGCGCCGCCTCGAACAGCACGTTCGTGGTGGAGGCGAGCACCTCGCTGGTCTCGCCGCCCATCACCGCCGCCAGCGAGATCGGACCCGTGTCGTCGCAGATGACCAGGTCCTCGGCGGACAGGGTACGGCTCACCCCGTCCAGCGTGGTCAGCTTCTCCCCCGCCTCGGCGCGGCGCACCACGAGCGGCCCGGCGATCCGGTCGGCGTCGAAGGCGTGCATCGGCTGGCCGAGTTCGAGCATCAGGTAGTTGGTGATGTCGACTGCGAGCGAGATGCTGCGCACCCCGGCCGCGGTGAGCCGCTGCCGCATCCAGCCCGGCGTGGCGACGGTCGGGTCGACGCCGCGCACCATCCGCGCCGCGAACCGGTCGCAGCCGACCGGGTCACGGACCTCCACCGGGTACGCCGGCTCGGCGGTCGCGCCGGGCGCGGGCGCGTCGGCCGGGTCGCGGAACGGCACGCCGAGCGCGTGCGACAGCTCCCGGGCGATGCCGCGCACGCTCAGCGCGTACCCGCGGTCCGGGGTGATCTCCATCTCGACCACGACGTCGTCCAGGCCGACGACGGGCCGGGCGTCGTCGCCGGGCTGGGCCTTGACGTCCTCGGGCAGCACGACGATGCCGGAGTGGTCGTCGCCGAGCCCCAGCTCCTGCGCCGAGCAGATCATGCCGTGGGAGTTGCGCCCGTACGTCTTGCGCGCGCCGATGGCGAACCCGCCCGGCAGCACCCCGCCGGGGAGGATCACCACGACCTTGTCGCCCACCGCGAAGTTGCGCGCCCCGCAGACGATCTCCTGCGGCTCGCCGGTGCCGTTCGCGGCGCCGACGTCGACCCGGCAGAAGCGGATCGGCTTCTTGAAGCCGGTCAGCTCCTCGATCTCCAGGACCTCACCCACTACCAGCGGGCCGCTCACCGACTCGCGCAGGTCCACCACGGACTCGACCTCGATGCCGAGGTCGACCAGCGCCTGCTCCAGGTCGCCGGTGGGCAGGTCGGCCGGCAGGTCCACGTACTCCCGCAGCCAACTGACAGAAACTCGCATGACTGTTAAACCACCGTTCCCGTAGCTCAGGCGCCGAACGCGCGGGTGAACCGCACGTCGCCCTCGGCCATGTCCCGCATGTCGCTGACGCCGTGCCGGACCATCACGGTCCGGTCGATGCCCATGCCGAACGCGAATCCGGAGTAGACCTCCGGGTCGATGCCGCAGGCGCGCAGCACCCGCGGGTTGACCATGCCGCAGCCGCCCCACTCGACCCACTGCGGACCGTCCCGGTGCTCCGGGAACCAGACGTCGAACTCGGCCGACGGCTCGGTGAACGGGAAGTAGTGCGGCCGCCAGCGCGTCTTCGCGCCCTCGCCGAACATGGCCCGGGCGAAGTGGTCGAGCGTGCCGCGCAGGTGCGCCATGGTGATGCCCTTGTCCACCACCAGGCCCTCGACCTGGTGGAACACCGGCGCGTGGGTGGCGTCCAGTTCGTCGGTGCGGTAGACCCGGCCGGGCACCACCACGTAGATCGGCGGCTTGCGGCTGAGCATGGTGCGCGCCTGCACCGGCGACGTGTGGGTGCGCAGCACCAGGCCACTGCCCTCGGGTGCGATGTGGAACGTGTCCATCAGGCCGCGCGCCGGGTGGTCGGCCGGGATGTTGAGCGCGTCGAAGTTGGTCCACTCCAGCTCGACCTCGGGGCCCTCGGCCACCTCGTAGCCCATGCCGATGAACAGGTCGCTGATCTGCTCCATCAGCACGCTCAGCGGGTGGCGGGCGCCGCGCGGCCGGCGGTCGTAGGGCAGTGTCACGTCGACGCGTTCCTCGACCAGCACCCGCGCGGCCCGTTCCCGGTCCAGGATCTCCTGCCGGGCGGCGTACGCGGACTCGATCGCCCGGCGGGCCTCGTTGACCCGCTTGCCGGCGTCGGCCTTCGCGGCCGGCGGCAGCGCGCCGATCTCCCGGCGGGCCAGCGACACCGGGGACCGGTCACCGAGGTGCGCGGGGCGCAGCGCGGTCAGCGCGTCCGGGTCGGCGGCCTCGGCGAACGCCTTCTCGGCGTCGGCCACGGCCCCGGCCAGGGCGTCCGGGTCGAGCAGGGCGACCTGCTTCGGGTCGTACGGATCGTTGCGGTAGCTCATGGTGAACGGGCACTCCCTCACGGCGGCGCCGACCCTCACGGGTGGCTAGGCGAGTCTACGGACGCGCGGCTTCGCCGCAGCCCGCCGGTGGGAGTCGCGCAGGGGGAAGGGTCAGGCCCGCCGCCCGCCGACACCGGCGGGCTGGCTAAACGAACGCCGTGGCGCGTTCATGACGAGGCGGACTCCCCTGCTGTGTCTCGCGTGCCCCGGGGGACACGCAGTGCTCTGGCGGAAGAATACAGGCACACGGCCGCCGCCGCAGCCAGGTTCAGGCTCTCCGCGCGCCCGTGCAGCGGCACCCGGACGCGGGCGTCGGCGGCGGCCGTCAGCTCGTCGGGCAGGCCGTGCGCCTCGGAGCCGAACAGCCAGGCGGTCGGGGCGGACAGCCGTCCGGCGTCGGCGAGGTCGTCCAGGTCGCTGTCGCCGTACCCGGTGGTGGCGAAGATCTCCAGGCCGGCGGCCCGCAGCGCCTCGACGGCGGCGAGCGGGTCGGCGGCGCGCACCACGTCGACGTGGAAGAGGCTGCCGGCGGAGGCCCGCACGCACTTGCCGTTGTACGGGTCGACCGCCTCGCCCGCGAAGATCACCGCGCCCGCGCCCGCCGCGTCGGCGGTGCGCAGCACGGTGCCGGCGTTGCCCGGGTCGCGGATCCCGGCGAGCACAGCGACCAGGCGCGGCCCGCGCGCCACGGCCTGCTCCAGGGGCACGTCGAGGTGCCGGCAGAGGGCTACCAGGCCCTGCGGCGCGACGGTCTCGGTGAGCGCCGCCAGCGCGTCGTCGGTCACCTCGGAGACCGGCACGTCGGCCCGGGCGGCGGTGGCGGCGAGGTCGGCGTACCGGTCGAGCGCCGCCGGGGTGCCGAACAGCTCGACCACGGTGCCGTCGCGGGCGAGCGCCTCCCGGACCGCCTGCGGCCCTTCGGCGAGGAACCGGCCGGCCTGCTCGCGGTCGCGCCGGCGGTGCAGCCGGCGGGCCGCCGCGACCCTGGGGGTACGCGTGGTGAACGGGCCGGGAACGGCGTCGAGGCGCCTCCCCTGCGACTGTGACTGCATGGGAGACGCCTCGATCTGCCGTACGGGGTGGGTCAGGCGGCCTGGGCCGCGGCGCCACCGGTGCCCTCGGCCGCCACGGCGGCGCGGGCCAGCTCGACGATCGCCGCGAACGAGGCGGCGTCGTTGACGGCCATGTCGGCCAGGATCTTCCGGTCGACCTCGATGCCGGCCAGGCGCAGGCCCTGGATCAGCCGGTTGTAGGTCAGGCCGTTGGCCCGGGCGCCGGCGTTGATCCGCTGGATCCAGAGCTGCCGGAAGTCGCCCTTGCGGTCGCGACGGTCCCGGTAGGAGTACTGCATCGAGTGCAGCACCTGCTCCTTGGCCTTGCGGTAGAGCCGGGAGCGCTGACCGCGGTAACCGCTCGCGGTCTCCAGCAGGGTACGACGCTTCTTCTGGGCATTCACAGCCCGCTTGACGCGTGCCATCTCAACTCCTTCTTCGGTTCAGGTGGCTCGCGTCAGCGGCCGAGCAGCTTCTTGATGCGCTTGATGTCGGCCTTGGCCAGCTCGACGGTGCCGGTCAGCCGACGGGTCTGGGTGCTGGGCTTCTTCTCCAGGTTGTGGCGAAGGCCGGCCTGCTGGGCAACGATCTTGCCCTTGCCGGTCACCTTGACCCGCTTGCCCATACCCGTGTGGCTCTTCATCTTCGGCATTGGAACGTCTTCTCCCCTGTTACTGGCCGCTGGTCTCAGCGGTCGTGCCGGTCTCGCCGGCTGCTGCGGTCTCGCCCGCCGGGGTCTCGCCGGTCGCCGGAGCGCCCGATTCCTCCGCAGCCCGGTCGCGCGGTCCAACGCGGGACGCCGTGGCGGCGACCGCGGAGGCCTTCACGGCCCGGTGCGGAGCGAGAACCATGATCATGTTTCGGCCGTCCTGCTTCGGCGCGGCCTCGACGTATCCCAGTTCCGTGATCTCGGACTCGAGCCGGCGCAGGAGCCGGTAACCCAGCTCCGGGCGGCTCTGCTCCCGACCGCGGAACATGATCGTCACCTTGACCTTGTCGCCCGCCTTGAGGAACCGCACCACGTGACCCTTCTTGGTCTCGTAGTCGTGCGGGTCGATCTTCGGCCGAAGCTTCATCTCCTTGATGACGGTCTGCTGCTGGTTACGCCGCGCTTCGCGCGCCTTGAGTGCGCTCTCGTACTTGAACTTGCCGAAGTCCATGAGCTTGCACACCGGCGGGCGCGCCATCGGCGCAACCTCGACCAGGTCCAGGTCGACGTCCGCGGCCAGCTGCAGGGCGCGCTCCAGCGGGACGATGCCCACCTGCTCACCCTCAGGACCGACCAGTCGGACCTCACGTGCCCGGATCTGCTCGTTCACGCGTGGTTCGACGCTGATGGGGCCTCCTCGAGTCGAGTCTTCTCCGTGCCGACTCCGCAGGCTCCCGGGCGGGAGCCGACCCGGAAAGCAGAAGGCCCCGGCGCATGCCAGGGCCCACTCGACCGGTCGGCACGATCACAGGATCGCGCATCCGGCGTCGGGACGTGCCCGAAACCGGGGACCGGACCCGGCCACCGTGGCGGCGACTCGGGTGGGAGCGGGCGCTCCGCTTCAAGACCGCCCGCGCGTCAGGGACGGGGGCAGTCTGGTCGACTCCGCAACACTACACCCTCGGCCCAGGCCCGCCCAAACCGGGCTCGCTGGTCAGCGGGGTGCCGACTGGCCGGCGGACAGCGCCGCCAGGTGCGCCTGGTGCAGGCGGCGCAGCGCGCGGACCGCCTCGACCGCGCTCTCCTTGTCGGCGGCCTGCAACGCGACCATCGGCAGCAGGTCGTCGTCGTGCAGCTCCAGGCTGGCCCACGGGGCGCCCCTGTCGAACCGGACCCCGCGGATCACCTCCCAGGGCAGGTCGTACGAGCTGATCACGTTGCGGACCCGGACGCCCTTGGCGTCGGCGATCACGCGGGGGCGGGTGAACAGCAGGAAGCCGAGCGCGCCGAAGACGCCCAGGCCGATCATGGCGAACTGGTCGCCGCGCTGGAACGTGCCGTAGCCGTTGCCGGTGGCGCCGGTCAGCGACGTCGCGACGAGGCTGAACACGACGAACAACGTGACGGCCGACACCCAGCAGACGACCCGGACGCGGCGGGGTCGCACGGTCACCACGGAATCGCTCACCCGACCAGTCTGCCATCCGGTTCGCGCGCGCCTTCGGCCGCCACACGGTCCGGGCCGCGCCGGCGCAGCCCGGTGACCACCACGGCGAGCAGCGTGAGCAGGGCGCCGGCCAGCACCGGCAGCCGGACGCCGGGGCCGCCGGGCAGGACCAGGTCCAGCAGCAGCGCGCCGCCGAGCTGCCCGGCCACCAGCGCCAGGCCGGTGCGCAGCACCCCGGCGGCACGTACCCCGACCAGCAGCGAGAGCACGATGCCGACGCCGAGCAGGCCGCCGACGTAGAGCCACCACTGCGCCGGCCAGTCGGGCGCGGCGGCGAGCGCGCCGGTCAGCGCCGCGACCGCGCCGATCACCACGGTGCTGACCGCGAAGTTGACGGCGAGGCCGGCGGCCGGGCCGACCGAGGCGGCGACCCGGCCGTTGAGCGCGGACTGCGTCGCCACCGCCAGCCCGCCCAGGACGCAGAGCAGCACCAGCCCGACCGCCAGGTCACCGACCGGGCGGCCGAGCTGGGCGAGGGCCACCGCGCCGACGCCGAGCACCGCCCCGCCGACCCGGGGCAGAGTGAGCGGCATCCGGCCGGTGGCGGCCAGCCCGGCCCGGTCCACCGCGAGGCCGCCGACGCTGCCGCCGGCCACCTGGGCGATAGTGAACACCGCCACCCCGAGCACCGGCACCACCACCGGCGCGACCAGCACGATCACCGCGCCGCCCACCCCGCCCAGGTAGGTCCACCAGGGCAGCCCGGAGCGGCGCAACGCGGCCAGCCCGGCGCGCATCGACGGCAGCGCCACGGTCCCGGCCAGCACCAGCAGGCAGCCGCCGAGGTTGTTGACCACCGCGCCGAGAACCGGATCGCCGGTCCGCTCCCCCAGCTCGGCGTTGACGGCGCCCTGGGCGGCCGAGGCCACGCCACCCAGGACGACAACGCCCAGCGCGGCCGGGAGCGGCAGCGGCCTCACAGCCGGCAGGCGTGGATGTTTGTGACCAGGATCGCGCGGGCGCCCAGCTCGTACAGCTCGTCCATGATCCGGTGCACGTCGTCGCGGAGCACCATCGCCTGCACCGCGACCCAGCCCTCCCGGTGCAGCGGCGAGACGGTGGGCGACTCGATGCCGGGGGTCAGCGAGCTGGCGCGGTCGAGCAGGCCGGCCGGCACGTCGTAGGCGAGCATCACGTAGCGCCGGGCCACCAGGACGCCGTGCAGCCGGCGCTGCAGCTGCTCCTGCTGGGCGCCGGCGGGCGCGCCGGCGCGGCGCACCAGCACCGCCGAGGAGCGCAGCAGCGGCTCGCCGAAGACCACCAGGCCGGCCTGGCGCAGCGTCGCGCCGGTCTCCACCACGTCGGCGACCACGTCTGCCACGCCGAGGCGGATGGCGTTCTCCACCGCGCCGTCGAGGCGGATCACGTCGGCCTTGACGCCCAGCTCGGCCAGGTGCCGCTCGACCAGACCGGGGTACGCGGTGGCGATGCGGTGCCCGCCGAGCTGCTGGACCGAGGCGACGTCGTCGGGCCGGGCGGCGAACCGGAACGTTGCCCGCCCGAAGTTGAGGTCCACGATCTCCTCGGCCGGCGCGCCGGAGTCGATCAGCAGGTCGCGGCCGGTGATGCCGACGTCCAGGTCACCGGAGCCGACGTAGGTGGCGATGTCCTTGGGGCGCAGGTAGAAGAACTCGATGTCGTTCTGCTCGTCCCGGCAGACCAGGTCCTTCGGGTCGGTGCGCTGGCGGTAACCCGCCTCGCGCAGCATCCCGGCGGCCGACTCGGCCAGGGCGCCCTTGTTGGGTACTGCGACACGCAGCATGGGAGTGCTCCTTCGTTCGATCGGATGATCAGCGGACGGGCACTCACAGATGTCGGTAGACGTCCTTCAGTTCCAGACCGGTGGCGAGCATCAGCACCTGCGCCTGGTAGAGCAGCTGGGAGATCTCCTCAGCGGCCCGCTCCGGGCCCTCGTGCTCGGCGGCCATCCACGACTCGGCCGCCTCCTCGACGACCTTCTTGCCGATGAAGTGCACGCCCTTGGCGAGCGCCTCGACGGTGCCCGAGCCCGGGGTGCCGGCGGCGGCCTTGGCCTGCAGCTCGGCGAACAACTCCTCGAACGTCTTCACGGAAGGCAATTCTTCCAGCCGCCGCCGGTGACGGGCCGGGTGGGTCAGGCGAAGCCGACCCGGTGGGCGGACTGGGCGTCCAGGGCGCGGACGGCCAGCGCGGCGTCCAGCGCCGCAACGGTCGCCGACCAGCCCTTGTCCTCGGCCGAGCCGGGCAGCCCGGCCCGGTCCCGGGCCTGCTCGATGGTGTCGACAGTGAGCACCCCGTGCGCCACCGGCTTGCCCTCGTCCAGCGCCACCCGGGTCAGCCCCTCGGTGACCGACTGGCAGACGTAGTCGAAGTGCGCTGTCGCGCCGCGTACCACCACGCCGAGCGCGACGACCACGTCGAAGCGGCGCGCCATCGCCTGGGCCACCACCGGCAGCTCCACCGAACCGGCCACCCGGGCCACCACGGCCCGCGCCCCGCACGCCTGCGCGGCGGCCACCGCCCGCTCGGTCATGTGGTCGGTCAGGTCGCCGTGCCACCGGGCGGCCACCACGCCGACAGTCATCCCGGCGGCGTCCACCGCGGTCACGCCCGGCTCACCGAAACCCGCCATCGCCCTACGCTCCGATCTCGTCACCGGCGACCGGGCGGCCCATCGGCGCCTCGGTCACCTCGTCCAGTCCGTCCAGCAGGTGACCCATCCGGTCCCGCTTGGTGCGCAGGTAGCGCACGTTCTCCGGGTTGGACCGCACGGGCAGCCCTTCCCGGCCGGTCACGGTGAGGCCGTACCCCTCGAGCCCGGCCCGCTTGGCCGGGTTGTTGGTCAGCAGCCGCATCGAGCGGACACCGAGGTCGTAGAGGATCTGCGCGCCGGTGCCGTAGTCGCGGGCGTCGGCCGGCAGCCCGAGGTCGAGGTTCGCGTCCACGGTGTCGCGGCCCTGGTCCTGGAGCTGGTACGCCTGCAGCTTGTGCAGCAGGCCGATGCCGCGGCCCTCGTGACCGCGCACGTAGAGGACCACGCCGCGGCCCTCCTGCGCGACCCGGGCCAGCGCGGCCTGCAACTGCGGACCGCAGTCGCAGCGCAGCGAGCCGAACACGTCGCCGGTGAGGCACTCCGAGTGCACCCGCACCAGCACGTCCCGCCCGTCGCCGAGGTCGCCCATGACCAGCGCGACGTGCTCGGCCGGGTCGTGCTCGGCGCGGTAGCCGAGCGCCCGGAACACGCCGTACGGGGTGGGCATCCGGGCCTCGGCGGCCAGCTCGACCTGCTTCTCGGTGCGCCGCCGGTAGGCGATCAGGTCCGCGATGGTGACCAGCGTCAGGCCGTGCTCGGCGCAGAACTTCTCCAGGTCCGGCAGGCGCATCATGGTGCCGTCGTCGTTCACCAGCTCGCAGAGCACCCCGGCCGGGCGCAGCCCGGCCAGCCGGGTCAGGTCCACCGCGGCCTCGGTGTGCCCGGGGCGGCGCAGCACCCCGCCGGCGCGGGCGCGCAGCGGCACCACGTGACCGGGCCGGGCCAGGTCGGTCGGGCCGGTGGCGGCATCGGCGAGCAGCCGGATGGTGTGCGACCGGTCGGCGGCGGAGATGCCGGTGCTGACGCCCTCCCGGGCGTCCACCGTCACCGTGTACGCGGTGCCGCGCCGGTCCTGGTTGGTGTGGTGCATCGGCGGCAGGTCCAGCCGGTCGCACTCGTCCTCGGTCAGCGGCACGCAGATGTAGCCGGAGGTGTAGCGGACCATGAACGCGACCAGCTCCGGCGTGGCCAGCTCGGCCGCGAAGATCAGGTCGCCCTCGTTCTCGCGGTCCTCGTCGTCGACCACGACCACGGGACGCCCGGCGGCGATGTCCGCCACCGCCTGCTCGATCGAACCGAAAGTGGTCATGCCACTGCCTCCGAGTACGTCGCCGGGATCGGGGCGGGCGCGGTCGCGACGGCCCGGGAGGTGCGCCACCAGCTGTACAGGCCGGCGGCGCAGAACGCGCCGTAGACCAGGTACATGGCGGCCGACGGGTAGAAGCCGCCACGCAGCAGCAGCGGCACGCCGACCGCGTCGACGGCGATCCAGATCAGCCAGAACTCGACCCACCCGCGGGCCATGCCGTAGGTGGCGAGCAGGCTGCCGACCAGGATCCAGGCGTCCGGCAGCGGGCCCCACGAGCCCAGCGCGGCCAGCACCGGGTACGCGGCGGCGGTGCCGACGACGGCGGCGACGAGCAGGCCGAGCCGTTCCGGCCAGGTGGCCCAGCGCGGCACCACGGCCGGCTCGTCCCCGTCACCGGCGCGCCGGTTGCGTGACCAGCGCCACCAGCCGTACACGCTGATGGTGAAGAAGAAGACCTGCCGGCCGGCCTGGCCGTAGAGGTCGTGCGCCTGCGGGGTGACGAAGACGCCGCCGAGGAAAACGGTGAGCAGCAGCGCGTTGCCGATCATGCCGACCGGCCAGGCCCAGACCACCCGGCGCAGCCCGAGCAGCGCCGAGGCGAGCCCGAAGCCGTTGCCGACGATCTCCCGGACCAGCACCGGCGAACCGGCCACGTGCACCTGGGTGTCGAGCAGCCAGCCGAGCGGGCCCATCACCGCACGCTCCCCGCGCCGCGGTCGCCGAGCAGCCGTTCGACGTACTTGGCCAGCACGTCGACCTCCAGGTTGACCGGGTCGCCGACCTGCTTCGTGCCGAGCACGGTGAGCTTCAGCGTGGTGGGGATCAGCCCGACGGAGAACCAGTCGTCGCCGGCCTCCGCCACGGTCAGCGACACGCCGTCGACGGTGATCGAGCCCTTCTCCACCACGTACCGGGCCAGGCCGGCGGGCAGGCGGAACCGGACGGTCTCCCACTGCGCGGCCGGCTCCCGGGCGACGACCTCGCCGACGCCGTCGACGTGGCCCTGCACCAGGTGCCCGCCGAGCCGGCTGTTGAGCGCGGCGGCGCGTTCCAGGTTGACCGGGTCGCCGGGGCGCAGCGCCCCGAGCGCGGTGCGGCGCAGCGTCTCGCCCATCACGTCGGCGGTGAACACACCGCCGTCGACGTCGACCACTGTGAGGCAGACGCCGTTCACCGCGATGGAGTCGCCGTGCCGGGCGTCCGAGGTGACGAGCGGGCCGCGGATCGCGACCAGGGCGGAGTCGTCGCCGGTCTCGGTGCTCCGGACGATCTCGCCCAGCTCCTCGACGATGCCGGTGAACATGTCAGGCCTCCCTCTTCCGGGGCAGCGCGGTGATCCGCAGGTCGGGACCGACCCGCGTAACGTCGGTGATCTCCAGGTCGATGGCGTCGGCGATGGTGCTCACGCCGGCGTCGCGCAGCGCGGTCGGGCCGGCGCCGAGCAGCTTCGGCGCGACGTACCCGACGATCCGGTCGACCAGGCCGGCGGCGAGGAACGCGCCGGCCAGCGTGGGGCCGCCCTCCAGCAGCGCGGCCCGCACGCCCCGGTGGTGCAGCTCCGCGAGCAGCGCCGCCAGATCGACCCGGCCGTCCGGCCCGGCGCCGACCTCCGCGGCCGTGGCCACCCACGTGCGGGCGGCGCCGTCGCGGACCCGGGCGTCGGCCGGGGTACGCCCCGAGCTGTCCACCACGACCCGCAGCGGCTGCCGGATGGCCATGGTGCCGTCGCGCAGGTTGCGGGCGGTGAGACGGGGATCGTCGGCGAGCACGGTGCCCACCCCGGCGAGCACCGCGTCGACGGTGCCGCGCAGCGCGTGCACGTCCATCCGGGCCGCCTCGGAGGTGATCCACATGCTGGTCCCGTCGGCGGCGGCGGAGCGCCCGTCGAGCGTGGCCGCGTACTTCCAGATCAGGTACGGCCAGCCGCGGCGCATCGAGGTGAGCCAGGCGACGTTGCCGGCCTCGGCCTCCCGGGCGCGTACCCCGAGGGTCACCTGGACCCCGGCGGCGCGCAGCGTGGCCGCGCCGCCGGAGGCGACCGGGTTGGGGTCGGGCACGGCGACCACGACGCGGGCCACCCCGGCGGCGATGAGCGCGTGGCTGCAGGGGCCGGTGCGGCCGGTGTGGTCGCAGGGTTCGAGCGTGACGACAGCGGTGCCACCGCGGGCGCGGGTGCCGGCCTGGGCCAGCGCGACGATCTCGGCGTGCGGGCCGCCGGCGTACGCGTGAAAACCCTCGCCGACGACCTCGCCGTCGGCGTCGAGCAGCACGCAGCCGACGACCGGGTTGGGGCTCGTGGCGCCGAGGCCGCGCACGGCCAGTTCGATGGCACGACGCATCGCCTCGTCGACGGAGACGCTCGCCATGGCCGCCTGTCCTCCCGCTCGCCGGTCGCGCGCGGGCGGGTCAGGGAGGAACGGCCACGAAAGCCGCGGACACGCGGCGGCGGAGAACCCGGGGACGGCGACGCCGACCCCGGGGAGCCCACGCGGCGGCTGAGGGTGCTCAGCGGCCGGCAGGGGCCTCCCCCGTTCCGCGCGCTGTCTCCCATCCGGACTGTCTGGGGGCGGACGAGCCGCACCCCAACCGTCGGCCCCGGATTCTCACCAGGTCCACCGTCCGGCCGAAGCCGTCCGGGTCGCGGGCTTACCACGGTCGGACCGTGGATCACCGCCGGTTCGGAATTTCACCGAGCCCCGCCAGCGCGTGGTGGGTACACGGGAAGTCTTACACGTTCCGCCCGGGTGCGCGCCACAGAGGCGAGCTACCTCACAGGCGCGCTCAGGTGACGCCGCGGCGGCGGTCCACCGCCACGTACGACCCGGGCTGGCTCTTGGCCACCGTCTTCATCTCCGAGGCCACCGCGATGGCCTCCAGCGGGTCGGTGAAGCGCTTGCCGGAATCGGACAGCGACACGCCGATGGAGAGCGTCACCAGCGCGGCGCGGCGGATGTTGCCGCGCCGGTCCTTCAGCTCGACGAAGCCGCGTTCCCGGTCGGTGGCGTCGTAGAGGGCGTCCGCGGCCTTCTCGAAGTCGACGACGGCCCGGCTGGTCAGGGGCCGCACCTGGCTGGGGGTGCAGACGATGACGAAGTCGTCGCCGCCGACGTGCCCCAGGAAGGCCGGTGGCAGCCCGATCGACACCACCGCCCGGTGCAGGCTGCGGGCCAGCGCCGAGATGAACTCGTCGCCGCGCACGAAGCCGTACCTGTCGTTGACGCTCTTGAACCGGTCGATGTCGATGTAGCCGACGGCGTAGTCGACGCCGTTGCGGACCCGGTCGCTGATCTCCCGCCGGATGCGGCTGTTGCCGGGCAGGCCGGTCAGCGGCGAGACCTCCCGGAACTCCTTGTTGCGCCGCAGCGTGGAGTTGACCCGGGCCACCAGCTCCAGCGTGTCGAACGGCTTGACCAGGTAGTCGTCGGCGCCGACGCTCAGTCCGTTGACCTTGTCCTGGGTCATCCCCTTGGCGGTCAGCATGATCACCGGCAGCGCGGAGGTCATCGGGTCGGCGCGCAGCCGCCGGGTCAGCTCCAGGCCGTCGACGCGCGGCATCATCAGGTCCACCACCGCGAGGTCGGGCCGCTGCCGCTCGATGATCTCCAGCGCCTCCTGGCCGTCGCTGGCGTGCAGCACCTCGAAACCGTGCAGGCGCAGGTTGAACTCGACGAAGCGGGCGATGTCCTCGTCGTCGTCGACGACCAGGATGACGTCGGGTCGCTCGTCGGCCGCGTCCACCTCAGGCCCCGGTCATCGCACGTTCCGCCAGGCCCCGCAGGCGGCGTACCGCCTCCGCGGGATCGTCGGCGCCGTACACGGCGGTGCCGGCGACGAACGCGTCGGCGCCGGCCGCGGCGGCCTGCTCGATGGTGTCCGCGGCGATGCCGCCGTCGACCTCGATACGCAGCTCCAGGTGGCCGCTGTCGACGTGCCGGCGGGCGGCGCGCACCTTGTCGAGCAACTGCGGCAGGAAACGCTGGCCGCCGAAACCGGCCTTGATCGTCATGATCAGCAGCGTGTCGAAGCTCGGCAGCAGCTCCAGGTACGGCTCGATCGGGGTGTCCCGGTCGATCGCCAGGCCCGCCTTCGCCCCGGCCGAGCGCAGATCCTTCGCGAGCGCCACCGGGTCGTCGCACGCCTCGGCGTGGAACGTGACGTTGTACGCCCCGGCGTCGGCGTACCCGGGCGCCCAGCGGCGCGGATCGGTGATCATGAGGTGCACGTCGAACGGGATCTCGGTCACGGCGCGCAGGCTCTGCACCACCGGCAGCCCGATGGTCAGGTTGGGCACGAAGTGGTTGTCCATGACGTCGACGTGCAGCCAGTCGGCGGCGGACTCCACGGCACGGACCTCGTCGGCGAGGCGGGCGAAATCGGCGGCCAGGATGCTCGGCGCGACGATCGGCGGCGGTACGGTCACCGGGCCAGTGTACGAACGCGGTGATCCGGAGGTCGCGGCACGGCTCCCGGAACGACAAGTGGTGATCCTTCCGTCACCCCCGGTGCATCATCCGGCCGTCCGGAGCAAAATTCGGCACGAATAGTCGTCGGTGACTGGCCGATCGATTGAAAGATGACGAAACTCCTACAGGGACGGTCACGTATGCTGCACGCCCGGGCGCGGGGGACGCCGGTCGGGCCTGTGGCGACCAGCTGTCATCTCTCCCGGAAGGGGCGGACGATGCGACGGTGGCTCCACGTGCTCGCGCTGGCCGGCGCCGCGACGGCGGTGCTCGCCGGCTGTGTGCAGGCGCACCGGGCCGACGGGGATCTGATCGACGACTGGGCGGCGCTGCCGGCGCCACGACTGTTCGTCCCGGCCACCGACGCGTGCCTGCCCCGCCTCACCACAGTGGTGGCCGCCGCCACGTACGAGACGGTCGACTGCGCGGGCAGCCACCTGGCCGAGACGGTGCACGTCGGCACGTTCACCGGGCCGGCCGCGCTCGGCGCCCGCCCGGAGCCGGGCACCCCGGCGCTGCGGACCGCGCGCGCCGAGTGCGACCAGCGGGCCCGCGAGATGATCGGCGGGGACTGGCACGCCGCCCGGCTCACGCTGAACATCGCGCTGCCGACCGTCGCCGCCTGGGGCGCCGGCGCGCGCTGGTTCCGCTGCGACCTGGCCGAGACCGACAGCATCGACAACACCCGCCCGGTCAACCGGGTGGGCAGCCTGCGCGGCGCGCTGGTCGGCGACAACCCGCTCGTGCACAGGTGCTTCGACCCGAAGCTGATCGGCCAGAACCTCAACTACATGGCCCCGGTGCTCTGCACCGAACAGCACCGCGCGGAGTTCGTCGGCGTGTACGAGGAACGCGACATGAGCTGGACGGAGTTCACCCGGGGCGCGCCCGCCACGCACCGGCGCTGCATGACGCTGATCGCCGCGTTCGCCGACGTGCCGGACAACGCGGAGCTTCCGTACCGGGCCGGGTCCATCTTCTACCCGCCCTCGCAACGGGAGTGGGAGGAGGGCGACCGGGGAGTGCGCTGTTTCCTGTGGAGCGACGACCGCAAGCTCAACCGCTCGGTACGCGGCGCCGGTCCCGAGGGACTCCCGGTGACCTGATCGACTGCCGTATGCTGCACCGCCGAGGCGTACCGGTCGGCTCCGGACGCGCGGGGGAGGTCGGTCGCGATGCGGCGTTGGTGGGTGGCGGTCACCGTGGGAACGGTGGCGGCGCTGGCGCTCGGCGGCTGCGCCGCGCCGGCCGGGGTGGACCGCGACCTGACCGACGACTGGCCCGCGATCGCCGCGCCGGTCGGCTTCGTACCGCAGAGCGGCGCCTGTCACCCCACCGTCGCCGATGTCGGCTACCTCAGCGGCTACCAGCCGGTCGACTGTGCCGCCACGCACCGCGCCGAGACGCTGCACGTCGGCACGATGAGCGGCCCGGAGGCGGAACGTTCCGCTCCGCCGCGGGCCGGTTCGGCCGGGATGCGCGTCGCGCACGGCGACTGCGCCCGGCAGGTCACCCGGGCCCTCGGCGGGGACTGGCGCTCCGGACGGCTGCGGCTGTCCGTGGTCTTCCCCTCCGCGCTGGCCTGGTCCGGCGGGGCCCGCTGGTACCGCTGCGACGTCGCCGAAGTGACCGACCTGGACCAGGGCGACGTGGCCGAGCGCACCGGCAGCCTGCGGGGCGCCCTGAAGCCCGGCTCGAAGCTGACGCTGGGCTGCTTCAACCCGAAGATGAGCAAGAACGACGTGCAGGCGATGCGGCCGGTGTCCTGCACCGCGAAGCACCACGCCGAGTTCGTCGGCGTCTACCAGGCGCCGGACATCAGCTACGCCGAGTTCGAGCGCACGCCGCTGCGCACGCACAAGGCGTGCCGCGGGCTCATCGCCAAGTACGCGAAGCTGCCCAACGACGGCAACATGCAGTACCGGGCCGGCACCATCATCTACCACCCGTACGAGGAGCAGTGGCGCGACGGTGACCGGGGCGTGCAGTGCTTTCTCTGGGTCTCCGAGCGGGCGCTGACCCGCTCGGTGAAGGGCGCGGGCGCCAAGGCGCTGCCGATCACCTGAGCCACGGGCGGGGCGGCGTTCGCCCACCCCGCCCGTGTCCGCTCAGCCGACCTGCAGCGTCACGTCGTCCACGACGAAGCTGGTCTGCAGCGAGGAGTCCTCGACCCCGGTCCACTTCAGCGTGACAGTCTGCCCGGCGTACGCGGCCAGGTTGAAGGTGCGCTGGGTGTAGCCGGTGGCCTTGTTCAGGTTGGAGTACGTGGCAAGCGTGGTCGAGCCGACCTGCACGGTCAGCTTGTCGTACGCGGTCGAGCTGGTCGTCTCGGCCGTGTCGATGTGCAGCCAGAACGAGAACGTGTAGCTGCTGCACCCGGCCGGCAGCGTGACCGACTGCGACAGCGTGTCGGTACGCGAGGAGCCGTACCCGTTCATCCACGCCTTGTACGACCCGGTGCGGGCCGCCTGGCTGGAGCTGTTGGTGATCACGCCGGAGCTGGCCGTCCACGGCGTGGTGCCGGACTCGAAGCTGCTGTTGCCGATGAGCTGCCCGCCGGTGCAGCCGCCGCTCCCGCCGCTCACGGTGATCGTGTAGGTGGCGGTGCGGGTGGCCGAGCCGGTGCCGGTCACGGTGAGCGTGAACGTGCCGGTGGTGGCCGACGACGAGGCGGTGACGGTCATCGTGGACGAGCCGCCCGAGGTGACCGAGGACGGGCTGAAGCTCACCGAGACGCCGCTCGGGGTGCCGCTGGCGGACAGCGCCACGGTCTGCGCGCTCCCGGAGGTGGTGGCGGTGCTGACGGTGGCGGTGGTGGAGCCGCCCCGGGCGACGCTGCCGGAGGTGGGGCTCACCGAGACGGAGAAGTCGTTGGCCGGGGTGCCGCCGCCGACCGCGAGCGCCCAGATCGTGTACGCCACGCCGTCCGCGGCCCGGTTGAGGATTGTCGTGTTGATGTTGCTGGTGTTGTCGCAGGAACGGTGGTAGCAGCCGTCGTACGCCGCGCCCGCGGTGCCGCCCCACTTGCTGGCCTGCGCCGAGGTCTTGGTGTAGCTGGCGCCCGCCGCGTAGCCGGAGGTCTGGATGCCGGCGTTGGCGAACGAGTAGTCGTCGGAGCGGCCCTGGCCCTCGGTGTTCTCCTCCGGCGAGATGCCGAACGAGTCCCAGTACGCCTTCAGCGGCGCGGCGGTGGCCGAGGTGATCCGGTTGATGAAGTAGCCGCCGTTGAGCGAGCCGACCATGTCGAAGTTGTAGTAGCCCTTGATGTAGCCCCGCTGGGTGGAGCTGAGCTGGTTGACGTAGTGCTTGGAGCCCTGCAGGCCCTGCTCCTCGCCGTTCCACCAGGCGAACCGGACCCGCTTGGTCATGGTCGGGTTCTGCGCGGCCAGCACCAGCGCGTTCTCCAGCAGCGCCGACGAGCCGGAGGCGTTGTCGTTGATGCCCGGCCCGGCGGCCACGCCGTCCAGGTGCGCGCCGAACATGACGACCTGGTCCGACGGGCCCTGCGGCCACTCGGCGATCAGGTTGTTGCCCGGGTAGGTGCAGGTGGAGCAGTTCTGCTCGGTGACCGTGTAGCCGGCCGCCTGGAGCTTGCCCTTCACGTAGTTGACCGACGCGGTGTAGCCGGCCGAGCCGGCGCGCCGGTTGCCGCCGTTGCTGGTGGCGATGGAGTTGAACTGGGTGAGGTGGGCCTGGATGTTGCTCAGGGAGACGTCGGGGGCGGCGAGCGCGGCGACGGCCGGGGCGGGGGCGGCGGCCGGCGCGGGAGCGGCGGAGGCGGTGCCGGCCAGGCTCGCCGTCGTCAGGGTGGCGACGAGGGCGAGCGCGAGGCTCGTGGTCGGCGTTCTGCGTCTCATGGAGACTCCTCGTGGGGGTTCGGCGGGCGGGGTGCCGGGACCGGTGATCGGAACAGTTACATGTATCGATCGCACAGTCAACGGGCTGTCACATCCCACCGACCCCCTCCCCCCACAGGGATGCCGCCCGCGCCCCTCCCCTTGCCTCGGCGGCGGGTCAGTTCCTGCGCAGGAGCGCCAGGAACATGGCGTCGGTGCCGTGGCGGTGCGGCCAGAGCTGCACCGTGGGGCCGTCGCCCAGACCCGGCATGCCGGCCGGCAGCATCGGCCGCGCGTCGACGAAGTCGACGGCGAAGCCGCAGCGCCGGGCCGCCTCGGTCACCGTCACGTGGGTCTCCACCACGTGCGGCGAGCACGTCACGTACGCAACCAGGCCGCCGGGCCGGGCCGCCCGCAACGCGGCGGTGAGCAGCTCACGCTGCAACCGGGTCAGCGGCGGCAGGTCCGACGGCTGGCGGCGCCAGCGCGCCTCCGGCCGGCGGCGCAGCGCGCCCAGCCCGGTGCACGGCGCGTCGACCAGGACCCGGTCGAAGTGCCCCTCCGGCAGCTTCGGGTCGCTGCCCACGTCGCGCCCGTCGGTGTGCAGCACCGTCACCGGCAGCCCGCGGGTGGCCTGCTCCACCAGCCGCGCCCGGTGCTCGGCCACCTCGACCGCTGTGAGCCGCGCGCCCCGGGTCGCGGCCAGCGCGCCGAGCAGGCCGGACTTGCCGCCCGGACCGGCGCACAGATCCAGCCAGCGGCCGTCCGGGCCGTCCAGCGGGGCCGCCGCCAGCGCGTCCGCCACGAGCTGGGACCCCTCGTCCTGCACGTGCGCGCGGCCGTCGGCCACCGCCCGCAGGTCACCCGGCGCGCCGCCGGGCAGGTAGACCGCGTACGGCGAGAACGCGCCGGGCGCGCCGCCCACCTCGTCGGCCAGCGCCACCGGATCGACCAGGCCCGGCCGGGCGCACAGGTGCACCGGCGGGCGCTCGTTGTCCTCGATGAGCAGCCGGGCCGTCTCCCCCATGTCGCCGCCGAGCGCCTCGGCGAACGACCGCACGATCCACTGCGGATGGCTGTACGCCAGCGAAAGGTGCCCGACCGGGTCGGTCTCCTCGGCCGGGGCGAGCTTTGCCACCCAGGCGTCCGCGTCCCGGCTGGTGATCTCCCGCAGCACCGCGTTGGCGAACCCGGTGGCGCCCGGCCCGACGGACCGGACCAGGTCGACAGTGGACGACACCGCGGCGTGCGCGGGCACCCGGGTGTGCAGGATCTGGTACGCCCCGAGCCGCAGCGCGTCACGCACCGGCGGGTCGATGCGCTGCACGTCCCGCCCGGCCGCGTCGGTGACGATCGCGTCGAGCGTGCCGGTGTGCCGCAGCGTGCCGTATGTCAGCTCGGTGGCGAACGCGGCGTCCCGGCCGCTCAGCCCGGCCTCGCGCAGCATCGCCGGGAGCACCAGGTTGGCGTACGCGTCGTCGCGGTGCACCGCCGCGATCGCCTCGTACGCGACCTGCCGGGGCAGGTCCACGGCCGGACGGGCCGGACGGCGCGGACCCCGCCGGTCGCCGCCGAACCGGTCACCGCCACGCCGGTCCGCCCCGGGCCGGTCGCCGCGCTCACGCGCGTACCCGCGGGGACGGTCCCCCTCGGCGGGCCGGTCCGGGCGCGACGGCCCCGTCACGCGAACACCTCGCCGGCGGTGACCCGGGCGCCGCGCGCCCAGTCTCCGGCGGGCATGGCCTTCTTGCCGGCGGCGCGCACCTCGCCGAGGCGCACCGGCGTGGTGGCGGTGCCGACGAGCACACCGGACTTCGCCACGTGCAGCTCCCCGGGCTTCAGCTCCGGGCCGTCGGCCACGGGGGTGACCGGGCCGAGCTTGACCCGGTCGTCGCGGAACGTGGTCCAGGGGCCGGGCGCGGGCGTGCAGGCGCGGATGCGCCGGTCCACCGCGAACGCGGGGTCGCCCCAGCGGACCCGGGCGTCCTCCACCGTCAGCTTCGGGGCGAGCGAGACGCCGTCGGCGGGCTGCGGCACGGCGCGGGCGGTGCCGGCGCCGATCGCGTCGAGCACCGCCACCAGCAGCCCGGCGCCGGAGTGCGCGAGCCGCTCCAGCAGGTCGCCGGAGGTGTCGGCGGGGCGGATCTCGTCGGTGACCGTGCCGTAGACCGGGCCGGTGTCCAGCCCTTCCTCCAGCTCGAAGACGCTGGCCCCGGTGAGCGCGTCGCCGTGCAGCACCGCGTGCTGCACGGGCGCGGCGCCCCGCCAGGCGGGCAGCAGCGAGAAGTGCAGGTTGATCCAGCCGTGCGCGGGGATCTCCAGCGCCACCGGCGGCACCAGCGCGCCGTAGGCGACCACCGGTACGCAGTCCGGCGCCAGCTCGCGCAGCCGGTCGAGGAACTCCGGCTCGCGCGGGCGGGCCGGGGTGAGCACCTCGACGCCGTGCGCGTCGGCCCACGCGCCGACCGGCGAGCGGACCAGTCCCCGGCCACGACCGGCCGGGGCGTCGGGACGGGTGACGACGGCGAGCAGCTCGTGCCCGGAGGCGGCGATCGCGTCCAGGGCCGGTACGGCGACCGCCGGCGTGCCGGCGAAGACCAGGCGCATCCGGGTCACCGCCCCAGGCCGAACGGGTTGCCGGCGGCGTGCGGGCTGAGCTTGACAGTGGGCGGGGCGCCCTGGTCGTACCACTCGGCCTGGCGGATCGCCTTCATGGCCTCCTTGCGGCCGGCCGCGTCGAGCCGGTCGACGAAGAGCACGCCGTCGAGGTGGTCGGTCTCGTGCTGCACGCAGCGGGCCATCAGGCCGGTGCCGACGATCTGCAACGGGTCGCCGTAGCCGTTGAAGCCCTTGGCGATCACGTTCTGCCGGCGCTTGGTGTCGAAGTAGAGCCCGGGGATGGACAGGCAGCCCTCCGGGCCGTCCTGTTCCTCCTCGTCGGGGAACTCCAGCACCGGGTTGACCAGGTGGCCGAGGACGTCGTCGACGTCGAAGGTGAACACCCGCAGGCCCACCCCGAGCTGCGGCGCGGCGAGGCCGGCGCCGCTCTGCTCGCGCATCGTGTCGGTCAGGTCGGCGATCAGCTTGCGCAGCTCGGCGTCGAAGTCGACGACCGGGTCGGCCGGCGTGCGCAGCACCGGATCGCCGAACAGACGGATGGGCTGGACGGTCACTCGGCGTGGCTCCTTGTGTGGGTCGAACGATGCGCGTCCAGTCTACGGAGTCGGCCCGGCCGCCCCGGGCGGCGTACCGGGAACGGTGACCGGGGACGCCTCCCGCCCGACGCGCACCGGCAGCGTGGCGTGACCACGCAGCGTGAGCCGGACGCGCCGCTCGGGCCGGCCCGCCACGGCGAGCCCGGGCAGCCGGCGCAGCAGCAGCGGGAACGCCACCTGCGCCTCCAGCCGGGCCAGCGCCGCGCCGAGGCAGTAGTGCGGCCCCGCGCCGAAGGACAGCGGGTGCACCTGCGGACGCCACGGGTCGAAGCGGCCCGGGTCCGGATAGCGGCGCGGGTCACGGTTCGCCGCGCCGAGCATCACGATCACCCAGCTCTCCGGTGGCAGGTCGACGTCGCCGTACCGGGCCGGCGTGGTGCTCATCCGGGACGTGAGCTGCACCGGCGAGTCGTAGCGCAGCAGCTCGTCGACGTAGCCGGGGGCGAACTCCGGGTGCTCGGCCAGCGCCGCCGCGCGCGGGTGCTCCAGCAGCGCCACCAGGCCGTTGCCGAGCAGGTTGGTGGTGGTCTCGAAGCCGGCCACCAGCAGCACGATGAGGTTGGCCAGCAACTCGTCGCCGGAGAGCCGGTCACCGCCGTCGTGCGCCTGCACCAGCGCGGTGGTCAGGTCGTCGGCCGGCGCCCGGCGGCGGGCCGCCACCAGCTCGGTGAAGTAGGCGCGCAACTCGCTCGCGCCCCGGTCGGCGACGGCCAGCTCCTCTTCGGTGATCTCCGGTTCGAGCACGCCGGTCAGGTCGGTGGCCCAGCGCCGGAACAACGGCCGGTCCGCCGCCGGCACGCCGAGCAGCGCGCAGATCACCCCGACCGGCAGGGGGTACGCGAACGCGGCCATGAAGTCGACCGGCCCTTCGGCGGCGAGCATCGCGTCGATCAGCTCGTCGGCCTGCGCCTGCACCACGTCGCGCATGGCGGCGATCCGGCGCGGGGTGAACGCGCCGGCGGCCAGCCGGCGCATCCGGCTGTGGTCGGGCGGGTTGGTGCGCAGCATCGACCGGGAGATCGACAGGATCGCCGGGCTCTCCCGCCAGCCGGGCAGGAACTGGTCGCGCAGCGCGTCGTCCATCACCCCGAACCGGGCGTCGCGCAGGATCGCGTCGGCCTCGGCGTACCCGGTGACCACGAAGAAGACCGGGCCGGCCTGGACCACCGGGCCGTGGGCGCGCAGCCGCTCGTACGTCGGGTAGGGGTCGACACGACCCTCGGGGGACATCAGCAGTGCGAGCGCGTCGGCAGGATCCACGGTCCGCCTCCCCAGGCGTCGGAGACCCTCATCATGCTCCGTGCCGCCCGACCGTGATCAACCCGTCACGGCGAGGTGGCGGTGTCCCCGGCCCTCAGGCGCCCGCGCCCGGCTCCCCGGCCAGCACCGGGCCGCCGTCGAGCAGCGCGTGCTCGGGCAGCGGCAGCGCGATGCCGTGGGCGTCCTCCCAGTCGTGGATCAGCCCCGGCCGGGTCTGGGCGGTGAAGAACTCGACCGCGCTCATCCCGCCGACCACCGGCTCGTCCACCTCGGCGACCAGCCGGGCGGCGACCATCGGCAGGCCGGCGCGCACCGCCGCGCTGAGCCGCCGGTGCCCGTCGACGACGAAGAAGTACTCGCCGGTGTAGCCGATGCTCAACGGCTCCGGCTCCTCGCCGCTCTCGGCCAGCTCGGCGGCGAGGTCGGCGTCCCAGAGGCCCCGCAGCGCCGACACGTCCTCGGTGGGGTAGACCCGGGTCGGATCGAGCAGCAGCAACGGCTGACCGGCGCGCAGCACGTCCGCGCCGAGCCGGCCCTCGTAGACGTCGATCACGTGCTGGATGACCTGTTCCGGGTTGGCCCGGGTGGTGTCGCAGATCAGGTCGTAGTTGCGCAGGCGGGCCTTGTCGACGCCGTAGCGGACGATGAACCGGCCACGCTCGCTCTCGCTGCGCTCGCGCAGCTTGGCCCGCGCCTCCTCCAGCGAGGTGTAGCTCTCAGCCGGGCCGGACGGGCGGGCCAGCACGCGCCGGGCCGCCTCGGTCGGCTCGGTGATCATGTGCACCTTGAGCGCGTCGGTGAAGAAGTGCCAGGCCAGGCGGGAGTCCATGACCAGCGACTCGCCGGAGGCGGCGATGTCGCGCTGAAGCTGGTCGACGTAGCCGTCGACGGCCTGGTCCAGCTCGGCGTGCAGGTTGAGCTGCAGGGCGGTCATCTGCCGCTCCTGGGCCATCTGGCGGTAGAGGTCGCCGACGCTGACCCGGCGCAGCCCCAGCCGCTTGGCGATCTCGACCGAGACGGTGCTCTTGCCACTGCCGAGGTCACCGTTGAAGACGATCGACTGACGAACGGTCACGACTGGTCCACCCCTGCTCACCGGCTGACTGACGACATCGAATCCGTGTCGGCCCGACGTGCTCTGGCACCCGCCGCGCCGCGTCCCGCACGGGGAAAACCACGCGCCTGGCATGACGGGCGATGCTATCACCGCCCGCTACCCAATTGCCGGACCAGGTGTGCGGCAAACCCCAGCTCACGACCGTGCGCGAGGGGCCGCGTGCGCAGGGTCACGCGGCTGCCGGCGGTCAGAACAGGACGAGCGGATCGACCTGCAGGCGTACCGGATCGGCGGCCTTTCGGGCGCTGCGCTGCCCGGCGGCGGCGTGCAGCGCATCGGCCAGCGCGGCGGCCCGGGACCGCGGCACCCGCACGAGCATCCGCTCCCGGCCCTCGTCGGCCGGCACCGGGCCGAGCACCTCGGCGTCGCCCGGCAGCCGGGCGCCCGCCAGCAGGTCGGCCACCGCCTCGGCGGTGCCGGTGACGCTCGCCATCCGGACCGCCGGGGGGAAGCCCAGCTCGCGCCGCTCGGCCAGTTCGCGGGCGGCGAACCAGGCCGAGTCCCAGCGCAGCAGCGCCTGCACCGGCGCGAGCGCGCCGTCGGCGACCACCACCACCCGGCCACCGGCCGGGCCCGGGCGGGCCAGCGCGGCGGCGGCCATCCACCGCCGCAGCGCCTCCTCACCGGCCCGCAGGTCGGCCCGGGTCAGCAGCGCCCACGAGTCGAGCAGCAGCACCGCGCCGTAGCCGCCGTCGGCCACCGGCTCGGCGCCCGGCGTCGCGATCACCAGCCCCGCCCCGCCCGGCACCGTGGCGAGCACCTCCTCCCGCCCCGAGGTGCGCACCGGCACGCCCGGGAACGCCCGGCCCAGCTCCTCGGCCGTCCGCCGGGCGCCGGTGACCGAGGCGCGCAGCCGCCGCCCACCGCACTCCGGGCAGGCGTACGCGGCGGTCACCCGGCCGCACCAGCGGCAGGCGGGCGTGCCCTGCGCCGAGGGCAGCGCGAGCGGCCCGGCGCAGTGCGGGCAGCGGGCCGGGGCCCGACAGTCCGCGCAGGCCACCGACGGCACGTAACCCCGGCGCGGCACCTGCACCAGCACCGGCAGGTCCGCGCGCAGCGCGTCCCGGGCGCTGGTCCAGGCCAGGCTCGGCAGCCGCGCCGAGGCCGCGCCGGGATCGCGTGCGAGTTGCGGGTCGTCGCCGGTGGGCGCCAGGGCCGGGGTACGCGCGCGCACCACCGCCCGGTCGGCCACCACCTCCCGGGCCCAGGACGTCTCCACCAGCAGTTGCGCCTCGGCGCTGCGGGCGTACCCGCCGACCAGGGCGGCGGCGTCGCCGAGGTGCGCCCGGGTGAGCAGCACGTCCCGGGCGTGCGGGTAGGGCGCACGGGGCTCGGCGTGCAGATCGTCGCCGTCGTCCCAGATCGCCACCAGGCCGAGCCGATCCACCGGGGCGAACATGGCCGCGCGGGTGCCGATCACCACTGCCACGTCGCCGCGCCGGGCGGCCAGGAAGGCCCGGTAGCGGCGGGCCGGGCCGTCGGCGGCGGTGAGCCGCACGTGCCGCCCCGCGCCGAGCACGGCGGTCAGGGCGGCGTCGAGCCGGTCCAGGTCACGGGCGTCGGCCACCACGACCACGGCGCCCCGGCCGCCGGCCACCGTGGCGGCCACCGCGTCGGCGTACCTGTCGGCCCAGTCCTCCCCCGGCAGCGCCGACCACACCGCGCGCGCGGGCCTGCCGTCGGTGAGCGCCCGCAGCAGCGCCGGCCCGGCCGGGTAGTCCCGCCAGCCGCGCGGATCCACCTCCGCCCGGGCGGCCGCGTCGGCGGGCGCGAGGGCGTCGGTGGACGGCGCGGGGGCGGAGCTGCCGTCGGGTGCGGAGCTGCCGTCGGGTGCGGGAGCGTCGGAGGGTGCGGGGGCGTCGGCGGACGGCGCCTCGGCGGTGACGGCCTTCTCGGCGCGGGCGTGCCGGGGCGGCACGGCCAGCCGGAGCACGTCGGCGAGGCTGCCCGCGTACCGGTCGGCGACCGCGCGGGCCAGCCGGGCCACCTCCGGAGAGAGCACCGGCACCGGCGAGACGACCTTCTCCAGGTACGCCAGCTTCGGGTGCTCGGAGGACTCGGCGCGCTCCAGCAGCCAGCCGTCGACGAGCTGCCCGGCGAAGCGCACCTTCACCCGTACCCCCGGCTGTGCCTCGGCGTCGAGCGCCGCCGGCACCAGGTAGTCGAACGGGCGGTCCAGGTGCGGCAGGGGCACGTCCACGCAGACGCGCGCGACCGGCGACCCCTGCGCGGGTCGCCGGTCGCGGCGCGTGGCGGCGGTCAGGCTCCCGCGGCCGACTTGAGGTCGGCGGCCCGGTCGGTGCCCTCCCAGGTCAGGTCCGGCAGCTCCCGGCCGAAGTGGCCGTACGCGGCGGTCTGCTGGTAGATCGGGCGGAGCAGGTGCAGGTCCCGGATGATGGCGGCCGGGCGCAGGTCGAACACCTCGGTGACGGCCTTCTCGATCGAGGCCACCGGCACGGTCTCGGTGCCGAACGTCTCGATGAACAGGCTCACCGGGTGGGCCTTGCCGATCGCGTACGCGACCTGGGCCTCGCACCGCTCGGCCAGCCCGGCGGCGACCACGTTCTTGGCCACCCAGCGCATCGCGTACGCGGCCGAGCGGTCCACCTTCGACGGGTCCTTGCCGGAGAACGCGCCGCCGCCGTGGCGCGCGTACCCGCCGTAGGTGTCCACGATGATCTTCCGGCCGGTCAGGCCGGCGTCACCCATCGGGCCGCCGATTTCGAAGCGCCCGGTCGGGTTGACCAGCAGCCGGTAGCCCTCGGTCTCCAGGCCGAGGCCCTCCAGCTCCGGGTTGATGACGTGGTCCCGGATGTCCGGGGTGAGCAGCGACTCCAGCGAGATGTCGGCCGCGTGCTGGCTGGACACGACAACGGTGTCGAGCCGGACCGGGCGCAGCCCGTCGTACTCGATGGTGACCTGGGTCTTGCCGTCCGGCCGCAGGTAGGGGATGGTGCCGTCCTTGCGGACCGTGGCGAGCCGGCGCGCCAGCCGGTGCGCCAGCGCGATCGGCAGCGGCATCAGCTCGGGCGTCTCGGAGCAGGCGAAGCCGAACATCATGCCCTGGTCACCGGCGCCCTGCGCGTCCAGCGCGCTCTCCGACCCGCCGGTACGCAGCTCGAAGGCGTTGTCGACGCCCTGGGCGATGTCCGGCGACTGGGCGCCGATGGACACGCTGACGCCGCAGGAGGCGCCGTCGAAGCCCTTCTTCGACGAGTCGTACCCGATGCCGAGGATGGTCTCCCGGACGATGGTCGGGATGTCGGCGTACGCCTTCGTGGTCACCTCGCCGGCCACGTGCACCTGGCCGGTGGTGATCAACGTCTCCACCGCGACCCGGCTGTGCGGGTCCTGGGCGAGCAGCGCGTCGAGAATGCCGTCACTGATCTGGTCGGCGATCTTGTCCGGGTGGCCCTCCGTGACCGATTCGGACGTGAAGAGACGTGTCACGGCACTCCTAAGCATGTGAAGACTTTTAAAGGTCGCTCGGCGGCAGTTTAGCCATCCCCGTTCCGCCGTGACCCCCTGATAGCGGGCCGACCAACCGTCAGGAACGTGACGGCAGCCGCGGACACACGAGGTCCCAGACGGCGTCGGCCAGGGCCTCCTTGGGCTGCTCGGCCAGCCGGTGAACGGCGCCGTCGGCGGCGATCACGGTGGCCGCGTTGGTGTCGGCGCCGAAGACCTTGTCCACGCCGACCTCGTTGACGACGATCATGTCAGCCCCCTTGCGGGCCAGCTTGGCCCGGCCGTTGGCCTCCGCGTCGTCGGTCTCCGCGGCGAAGATCACCAACACCTGCCCGGCGCGGCGGACGCGCCCCAGCTCGGCGGCGATGTCCGGGTTGGTGACCAGCTCGATGGTCGGCGCGACACCGTCGTCGGACTTCTTGATCTTCCCGGTGGCGTAGCTGGCCGGCCGGAAGTCGGCGGGCGCGGCGGCCATCACCACGGCGTCCGCGTCGGCGGCGGCCGCCAGCGTCGCCGTGCGCAGCTCCTCGGTGGTGCCCACCCGGACCAGGTCCACCCCGGCCGGGTCGGGCAGCGCCACGTTCGCCGCGACCAGCGTGACCCGGGCGCCCCGGGCGACGGCGGCGCGGGCGAACGCGTACCCCTGCTTGCCGGACGACCGGTTGCCCAGGAACCGGACCGGGTCCAGCGGCTCCCGGGTGCCGCCGGCGGTGACCACGACGTGCCGGCCCGCCAGGTCGGCCTCGGCGCCGGCGCCGCGCGCCAGGGCCCGGCGGGCGACCGCGAAGATCTCCGCCGGGTCGGGCAGCCGGCCCTTGCCGGTGTCCCGCCCGGTGAGCCGGCCCACGGCCGGCTCGATCACCCGGACGCCGCGCGAGCGCAGCGTGGCCACGTTCGCCACCGTCGCCGGGTGCTCCCACATCTCGGTGTGCATGGCCGGCGCCAGCAGCACCGGGCAGCGAGCGGTCAGCAGCGTGTTCGTGAGCAGGTCGTCGGCGAGGCCGTGGGCGGCCTTGGCGATCAGGTCAGCGGTGGCCGGGGCGACCACGACCAGGTCGGCGTGCTGCCCGAGCCGCACGTGCGGGACCTCGTGCACATCGGACCAGACGTCGTCGGCCACCGGCTGGCCGGACAGGGCCGCCCAGGTCGGCGCCCCGACGAAGCGGAGCGCCGAGGCGGTCGGCACCACCCGGACCCGGTGACCCGACTCGGTGAAGAGCCGGAGCAGCTCACACGCCTTGTAGGCGGCGATGCCGCCGCCGACCCCGAGGACGATCTCGGCGGGCATCGGCGCGGGCGCGGTTACGGCTGGTCGGTCGGCTCAGCGGTGAGCAGGCCCGAGTTGATCTCACGCATGGCGATGGAGAGCGGCTTCTCCTGGGGAGTGGTCTCCACCAGCGGGCCGACGTACTCCAGCAGGCCCTCACCGAGCTGGCTGTAGTAGGCGTTGACCTGACGGGCGCGCTTGGCGGCGAAGATGACCAGCGCGTACTTCGAGGTGGTCTTCTCGAGCAGCTCGTCGATCGGCGGGTTGGTGATGCCCTCGGGGTTGGTGGCGATGGATCCCACGAATTAAACCTCTGCGTCTCGTGCGCCGCCCGCGGGCGGTCGGGCCGGAGCCAGGAAGGACGAACCGAGCAATCCTACCAGTTCCACCGCGGCGCGCTCGGTGCGGTCGTGCGCCACGGCGTGGGCGAAGGCCGCCGCGACCTCCGGGTCGGCCCGGTACGCCGGCGGCGCGAGCAGCACCAGCCGGGCGTCCGGCTCCACCGCCCGGACCGTCAGCGCGCCGGCCAGGTCCAGCGGCAGCAGCACCGGAGATCCGCCGGCGAGCCGGGCCCGCACCGGCGCGCGGGGCACCCCCCGGCGGTACGGGCCGATGCGGCACCACTCCAGCAGCTCGCCCGCGGCGATCAGGCGGTCGAAGCCGGCCGGGTCGAGGAAGACGCGGTCCACGCCGTCCCGCTCGTCCGGGCGCGGCGGCCGGGTGGTGGCGACCACCGGCACCCAGACAGACGCAAGGCGCGCCCGGACCGCCTCGACCACACTGCTCCGGCCGGCCCCGGAGGGACCGGACAGGACAGTGAGCCGAGCCGCCGAGCGCGCCTCGTCATCCGTGCTCACCGCTTGTTTCTACACGGCGGGCCGTTCAGTTCGCGGCGAACTCTCCGAGCAGAGCCTTGCGCTGCTGCTCGCCGAGGCCGCGCAGGCGACGGCTGTCCGCGATCTTGAGCTTCTCCATGATCTGGGTGGCCCGGATCTTGCCGATGCCCGGCATCGCCTGGAGCACGGCCGAAACCTTCAGCTTGCCCACGACGTCGTCGGACTCGGCCCGCTCGAGGACGGTGGCGAGGGTGGTCTTGCCCTGCTTGAGCTGCTCCTTCAGCTCAGCGCGGGCCTTGCGGATCTCCGCGGCCTTCTCCAGCGCGGCAGCGCGCTGTTCGGGGGTCAGTGACGGGAGCGGCACCAGTTCTCCTCAGGTCCCTAGTACGGCGGGCGGAGTGCCCCACCGCATCTGTGAAACGTGGTGTCGCTGGCAACCAAAGGGGTCCGTGGTTCCCAGCGCGGGGAAAACTAGCGGTCAACGGAGATTTCGGCAACGTGGGCGCGCGATGATCAACGGAAAGTGACCGAGCCGTCAGTCAGCCTACGGCGTTCAGGGCGGTCCGGCACTCGGCCAGCGCCCGCTCGGCGGCGGCGCGCAGACCGGCCGGGTCCGGTCCCGCCCCGAGCACCTCCCGGGAGTACGACGGAAGCACCGACGGCAGCGCGGCGCCGAAGACGGTACGCAACCCGGCGGGCGTGCCACCCTGCGCGCCCAGGCCCGGCGCGAGCAGCGGACCGTTCACCGAGCCGAGGTCGTGACCGGTCTCGCCGACCGTCGCGCCGACCACCAGACCGAAGCTGCCGAGCGGCTCCGCACCCCGGTTGAGCTGGGAAATCTCGTCGATCACGGTCTGCGCGACGGTGCGCCCGTCGGCCCCGACGGCCCGCTGCACGGAGGCACCCTCCGGGTTCGAGGTGAGGGCCAGGACGAAGACCCCGCCACCGTGCTCGGCGGCGGTGGAGAACATCGGCGCGAGTGAACCTACTCCCAGGTAGGGGCTCGCGGTCACCGCATCGACATACATCGGGCTGGATGGATCGAGGTACGCCGAGGCGTACGCGGCAACCGTCGATCCGATGTCGCCGCGCTTCACGTCAAGCAGAACGAGCGCTCCCAAATCTCGTAACTGTCGGATAGTTGACTCAAGCACCCCGACCCCTCGCGAGCCGAAGCGCTCGAAGAACGCCGACTGCGGCTTGACCACCGCCACCCGGTCCCCGATCGCCTCCACCACCGTGCGGCAGAACCGGTCGAGTCCGTCGACGTCGTCGGGCAGCCCCCAGTCGGCCAGCAGCCCGGGGTGCGGGTCGATCCCCACGCAGAGCGGTCCCCGGTCCGCCACGGCCCGGTGCAGTCTGGCGCCGAACGTCTCCATCGCGTCTCTCCTCTCCCCGCGGCCCCGGGCCGCCTGGGCGTGTCCGGCGACGGCCTCCCCGTCGCGCCCTGTCGAACTCGGCCGGGCTCAGCCGGCCTTCACAGCCGCGGCGACCCCGGCCGCGATCCGGGCCACGTCCGCGGCGTCGCAGACGTACGGCGGCATGGTGTAGACGAGATCCCGGAACGGCCGCAGCCACACCCCCTGCGCCACTGCTGCGGCCGTGGCGCGCGGCAGGTCCACGTCGTGGTCGAGCTGCACCACCCCGATCGCGCCGA
Source organism: Micromonospora echinospora (assembly GCF_014203425.1). Taxonomy (NCBI): domain Bacteria; kingdom Bacillati; phylum Actinomycetota; class Actinomycetes; order Micromonosporales; family Micromonosporaceae; genus Micromonospora; species Micromonospora echinospora. The sequence continues at coordinate 3,166,987 of NZ_JACHJC010000001.1, read as the reverse complement.
GCACGCGTACGTCGGCCACGCCGGGCGCGCCACGCAACGGCGCCAGGCCGGCCCGCAGGCCCTCGGCGATCCCCGCCACCCGGCCGGCCCAGTCCCCGGCCCGCAGCAGGTCCAGGGAGGCGTTGGCGACCGCGCAGGCGAGCGGGTTGCCCATGAACGTCGGTCCGTGCGCCAGCACCCCGTCGGCGGAGATCGCCCGCGCCACCTCGGGCGTGCACAGCGCCGCGGCCAGCGTCAGGTAGCCGCCGGTGAGCGCCTTGCCCACGCAGAGCACGTCCGGGGCGACCCCGGCGTGCTCGGCGGCGAACATCTTCCCGGTCCGGCCGAAGCCGGTGGCGATCTCGTCGAAGACCAGCAGGATGCCGTGCCTGCGGGTCACCTCGCGCAGCACCCGCAGATAGTGCGGGTGGTGGAACCGCATCCCCCCGGCGCCCTGGACCACGGGCTCGACGATCACCGCGGCCAGCTCGTCGGCGTGCCGCTCCACCGCGTCCACCAGAGCCGCCTCGTACGCCGGGTCCGGCGGCGCGTCGAAGCCGGGCGGCGGCGCCGGCGCGAAAACCTGCCGGGGCAGCACGTCGCCCCAGAGGTGGTGCATGCCGCCCTCCGGGTCGCAGACGCTCATCGGGTGGAACGTGTCGCCGTGGTAGCCGCCCCGCCAGGTGCCCAGCCTTCGGCGCTGCGGGCGTCCCAGCGCCCGCTGGTACTGCAGGCACATCTTCACCGCGACCTCGACGCTCACCGAGCCGGAGTCGGCCAGGAAGACGTGTTCCAGGCCGTCCGGGGTCAGCTCGACGAGCGTGCGCGCCAGGCGTACCGCGGGCTCGTGGGTGAGCCCGCCGAACATCACGTGGCTCATCCGCCCGAGCTGATCGGTCACCGCGGCGTCGAGCACCGGGTGCCGGTAGCCGTGGATCGCCGCCCACCACGACGACATGCCGTCGACCAGCTCCCGCCCGTCCGCCAGCCGCAGCCGCACCCCCGCAGCGCTGTCGACCACGTACGGCGAGCCGGCCGCCGGCATCGCGGTGTACGGATGCCACACGTGCCGCCGATCAGCTTCCAGGATCTCCTCAGGCGTCATGACTCCTCCTCGTCCCCCACCCCACCCCACCCCCACCGCCGCCCCCCTCTCCCCCGCGATCTTGCGGTTGCTGCCCCTGCCGCGCCCGGAACGGGTGGAATGCCGGGGCGGAAAGTGCAACTGGTGGGGTGGGGGTGGGGCGGGGTGGGTCAGGGGTGGGTGGCTCGGGTGATGGCTCGGGTGAGGGCGGGGCCGCGGTAGATGAAGCCGGTGTAGAGCTGGACCAGGGACGCGCCGGCGTCGAACATGCGGGTGGCGTCGTCCGGGTCGAGGATGCCGCCGACGCCGATCACCGGCAGCCGTCCCCCGGTCTCCCGGTGCACGAAGGCGACCATCTCCCGGGCCCGTACGGTGAGCGGCCGGCCGGACAGGCCGCCCGCCTCCGCGCCCCGCGCCCGGTCGGCCGGGGCCAGCCCGTCACGGGCGAGCGTGGTGTTGGTCGCGATGACCCCGGCCGCGCCGCGGTCGAGACAGACCTCCAGCAGCTCGGCCACGGCCGGCTCGGTGAGGTCCGGGGCGATCTTCACCAGCACCGGCTTCTCCCCCACCAGCGCGGCGAGCAGCGCGTCCAGGTGGGACCGGTCCTGAAGCGACCGCAGCCCGGGGGTGTTCGGTGAGGACACGTTCACGGCGAAGTAGTCACCGTGCCCCTTGAGCGCCCGGTAGGAGTCGAGGTAGTCCTCGACGGCCTGATCCAACGGGGTCACCTTGGACTTGCCGAGCGAGATGCCGAGCGGTACGCCGAGCGGGCGTGGCAGCGCCGCCAGCCGGTCCGCGAGCGCCGCCGCGCCCGCGTTGTTGAAGCCCATCCGGTTGACCACCGCTTCGCTGTCGCGCAGCCGGAACAGCCGGGGCCGGGGGTTGCCCGGCTGGGCGTGCGCGGTCACGGTGCCGACCTCGACGAAGCCGAAGCCCAGCGCCGGCCACGCCGGTAACGCGACGCCGTTCTTGTCCATCCCGGCGGCCAGCCCGACCGGGTTGGGGAACCGCACCCCGAACACGGTGCGCGGCGCGGACCGGAAGTACGCCGCGCGCAGCGCCGCCAGGAGCGCCGGCCGCCGCGACACCGCCGCCAGCCGCTCAAGCGTCCATTCGTGCGCGCCCTCCGCGTCCCCGCCCGCGAGCGAGAACAGCCGGGGCCGCACCACCTTCTCGAAGATCACGCCCCGACCCCCGGCCCGATGATCATGAGGTTGGCGGCGAAGTGGATCTCCGATTCCGCCGCCAACCTCATGATCGACGCGTGGAGACGCGCTGTCACTCGCCCGCCCGGAGGGCGGCGTGCAGGTCCTGCAGCGGGCGGACCTTCAGGTCGCCCCGGATGCGGGCCTCGATGCCCATGACCGCGGCCGCGGCGCCGGGGACAGTGGTCACGCACGGAATGTCCACGCTCACCGCCGCGCTGCGGATCTCGTACCCGTCCGAGCGGGCGCTCGCGCCGGAGCCCTGCGGCGTGTTCACCACGAGCGCCACGTCCCCGCCGAGGATCAGCGAGACCGCGTCCGCGCCCTCACCCGACTCGTAGTGCTTGCGGATCTGCTCGCAGGCGATGCCGTGCCGGCGCAGCACCTCGGCCGTGCCGGTGGTGGCCACGATCTCGAAGCCCAGGTCGGCCAGGCGCTTGATCGGGAAGATCATGCCGCGCTTGTCCCGGTTGGCCACCGAGACGAAGATCTTCCCGGCGGTGGGCAGCGACCCGTACGCGGCGGCCTGGGACTTGGCGAACGCCTGCCCGAAGCCGGTGTCGATGCCCATCACCTCGCCGGTGGACTTCATCTCCGGGCCGAGCAGCACGTCGATGCCCTTGCCGGAGGGGGTGCGGAACCGCTTGAACGGCAGCACCGCCTCCTTGACCGCGATCGGCGCGTCGGCCGGCATGGTGCCGCCGTCACCGGTGGGCGGAAGCATCCCCTCGGCACGCAGCTGCGCGATGGTGGCGCCGAGCGCGATCCGGGCCGCCGCCTTGGCCAGCGGCACCGCCGTGGCCTTGGAGACGAACGGCACGGTACGGGAGGCACGCGGGTTGGCCTCCAGCACGTAGAGCATGTCGCCCTGCAGCGCGTACTGGACGTTGAGCAGGCCGCGCACCCCGACGCCGCGGGCGATCTCCTCGGTGTAGCGGCGCACCTGGGCCAGGTGGGAGCCGGCCAGGGTGATCGGCGGCAGCGCGCACGACGAGTCGCCGGAGTGGATGCCGGCCTCCTCGATGTGCTCCATCACGCCGCCCAGGTAGACGTCGCCCTCGGCGTCCACGAGCGCGTCCACGTCGATCTCGATGGCGTCGTCCAGGAACCGGTCCACCAGCACCGGGCGGTCCGGCGAGATGGCGGTGGCCCGGCCGATGTAGTCGCGCAGCGTGGCGTCGTCGTACACGATTTCCATGCCCCGCCCGCCGAGCACGTACGAGGGGCGGACCAGGACCGGGTACCCGATCTCGTCGGCGATCGCCTTCGCCTCGTCGTACGACGTGGCCATGCCGTGCGCGGGCGCGCGCAGCCCGGCCCGGGACAGCACCGCGCCGAACGCGCCGCGCTCCTCGGCCAGGTGGATCGACTCCGGGGAGGTCCCGACGATCGGCACCCCGGCGTTCTTGAGCCGCTGGGCCAGGCCGAGCGGCGTCTGCCCGCCGAGCTGGACGATCACCCCGATGACGCCGGGCCCGCCGGCGGCCTTGCCGGAGGAGTCCTCGGCGTGCCAGACCTCCAGCACGTCCTCGAACGTCAGCGGCTCGAAGTAGAGCCGGTCGGCGGTGTCGTAGTCGGTGGAGACGGTCTCCGGGTTGCAGTTGACCATGACGGTCTCGTAGTCGACGTCCCGGAGCGCCTGGACCGCGTGCACGCACGAGTAGTCGAACTCGATGCCCTGACCGATCCGGTTCGGCCCGGAGCCCAGGATGAGCACCTTCGGCCGCGCCGAGGGCGCCACCTCGGTCTCCGAGTCGTAGGTCGAGTAGTGGTACGGCGTGGTCGCCTCGAACTCGGCCGCGCAGGTGTCCACCGTCTTGTAGACCGGCCGGACGCCGAGCCGGTGGCGCAGCGTGCGGACGCCGTCCTCGGCGGCCAGCTCGGGACGCAGCGCGGCGAGCTGCCGGTCGGACAGACCGGCGCGCTTGGCCCGGCGCAGCAGGCCGGCGTCGAGCACCGGCGCGTCGACGATCTCGGCACGCAGCTCGACCAGCGAGGCGATCTGGTCCAGGAACCACGGGTCCATGCCGCCGGACGCCTTGGACACCTCGGCGATCGACGCGCCCAGGCGCAGCGCCCGCTCGACGGTGTAGAGCCGGCCGTCGTGCGGCGTCCGCAGCGCCGCGAGGGTGTTCTCCAGCGTCGCGCCCGCCGGGTCCGGAGTGGTCCAGAAACCCGATGCCTTGGTTTCCATCGAGCGCATCGCCTTGTTCAGCGCCTCGGTGAAGTTGCGGCCCAGGCTCATCGCCTCGCCCACCGACTTCATGGTGGTGGTCAGCTCCGGGTCGGCGCCGGGGAACTTCTCGAACGCGAACCGGGGGATCTTCACCACCACGTAGTCGAGCGTCGGCTCGAACGCGGCCGGCGTCTTGAGCGTGATGTCGTTCGGGATCTCGTCCAGCGTGTAGCCGATGGCGAGCTTCGCGGCGATCTTCGCGATCGGGAAGCCGGTCGCCTTCGACGCCAGCGCCGAGGAACGCGACACCCGTGGATTCATCTCGATCACGACGATCCGGCCGTCGGCCGGGTTGACCGCGAACTGGATGTTGCAGCCGCCGGTGTCCACCCCGACCTCGCGCAGCACCGCGATGCCGAGGTCACGCAGCCGCTGGTACTCCCGGTCGGTGAGCGTCATCGACGGCGCGACGGTGACGCTGTCGCCGGTGTGCACGCCCATCGGGTCGACGTTCTCGATCGAGCAGACCACCACCACGTTGTCGTGGCGGTCGCGCATCAGTTCGAGCTCGTACTCCTTCCAGCCGAGCACGCTCTCCTCGATGAGCACCTCGTGCACCGGGCTGGCCGCCAGGCCCGAACCGGCGATGCGCTCCAGGTCCTCGTCGGTGTGCGCCATGCCGGAGCCGAGGCCGCCCATGGTGAACGACGGCCGGATGACCACCGGCAGGCCCAGCTCGGCGACCGTCTCGCGGACCTCGTCCATCGAGTGGCAGACCCGCGAGCGCGGCACCAGCGCGGACGGATCCGCCAGGCCCAGCCGTACGCCGGCCTTCGCGACGATCTCCTTGAACAGCTGCCGGTCCTCGCCCCGGTTGATCGCCTCGATGTTCGCGCCGATCAGCTCGACGCCGTACTTCTCCAGCACGCCCGCCTCGTGCAGCGCGACAGCGGTGTTCAGCGCGGTCTGGCCGCCGAGCGTCGGCAGCAGCGCGTCGGGACGCTCCTTGGCGATGACCAGCTCGACGAACTCCGGGGTGATCGGCTCGACGTACGTGGCGTCGGCGAACTCCGGGTCCGTCATGATCGTCGCCGGGTTGGAGTTGACCAGGCTGACCCGGATCCCCTCGCTGCGCAGCACCCGGCAGGCCTGGGTGCCGGAGTAGTCGAACTCGCAGGCCTGTCCGATTACGATCGGCCCGGAGCCGATCACCATGACGTGCTTGAGGTCGGTCCGCTTAGGCATTCTTGCCGCCTTCACTGTGGTTCCGGTCGGGGCCGCCGCTCTCGATCAGCTCGGCGAAGCGGTCGAAGAGGTAGTCCGCGTCGTGCGGGCCGGCCGCCGCCTCCGGGTGGTACTGGACGGTGAAGGCGGGCACGTCCACGCCCCGCAGCCCCTCGACCACGTTGTCATTGAGGCAGACGTGTGACACCTGGACACCGCCGAACTCGGTCTGGATCACCTGATCCGGCACCACGGCGCCGTCCCCGGCGCCCGGCACCTGCACCGCGAAACCGTGGTTGTGGCTGGTCACCTCGACCTTGCCGGTGGCCCGGTCGAGCACCGGCTGGTTGATGCCGCGGTGGCCGTACCCGAGCTTGTAGGTGCCGAAGCCGAGCGCCCGGCCGAGGATCTGGCTGCCGAAGCAGATGCCGAACAGCGGGATCCGCCGGGCCAGCACCTCCCGGGCCAGCGCCACCGGGCCGTCGGCGGTCGCCGGGTCGCCCGGGCCGGGCGAGAAGAAGACCGCGTCCGCGCCGGTGGCGAGCAGGTCCTCGATCGTCGACCCGGCGGGCAGCACGTGGGTGGTGACGCCGCGGGCGGCGAGCCGGCGCGGCACGTTGCGCTTGATGCCCAGGTCCACGGCGGCCACCGTGAACCGGTGCTCGCCCTGCGCCTCGACGACGTACGGCTTGGCCGTGGTCACCTCGTCGGACAGGTTCGCGCCGACCATCTGCGGCGAGCGGCGGACCCGCTCCAGCAGGGCGGCCGGGTCGTCCTCGACGCTGGAGATGCCGACGCGCATCGCGCCGCGCTCACGCAGGTGCCGGGTCAGCGCCCGGGTGTCCACGCCGCTGATGCCGACCACGCCCTCGGCGGCGAGCCGGTCCTCCAGCCCGCCGGTGGCGCGCCAGTTGGAGCTGATCCGGGCCGGGTCGCGCACCACGTATCCGGCCACCCAGATCCGGTCGGACTCGTCGTCCTCGCCGTTGACGCCGGTGTTGCCGATGTGCGGCGCGGTCTGCACCACCACCTGCCGGTGGTAGGAGGGGTCGGTGAGCGTCTCCTGGTAGCCGGTCATACCGGTGTTGAAGACCGCCTCGCCGAAGGTCTCCCCGACGCTGCCGTACGCCTCGCCGTGGAACGTGCGCCCGTCCTCGAGGACGAGAATTGCAGGCCGTCGCTTCACTGTGCCCGCCTTTCGTTCGCGACTGCGGGACTCCGCTCCGCTGCGTTCCTCGCGCTCACTTAACAGCCTTTCCGTCCAGGACCGTCGGCTCGCCGCGCAGGAAGGTCGCCACGATGCGACCCGGCAGCGTCATGCGGGCGTACGGGGTGTTGCGACTGCGACTGGCCAGCTCCGCCGGCTCGATGAGGCGGCGGGCGGCCGGGTCGACCAGGGTCAGGTTGGCCGGCACGCCGGGCGCCGGGTCGAGGCCGTGCCCGGCCAGCCCGGCGATGCGGGCCGGCGTGCGGGACATCCGCTCGGCGATCAGGTCCCAGCGCGGACCGAACACGTCGAGCGCGATGGACAGCGCCGTCTCCAGGCCGAGCATGCCCGGCCGGGCGTACGCCCACTCGCACTCCTTGTCCTCCACGGCGTGCGGCGCGTGGTCGGTGGCGATGACGTCGATGACGCCCTCGGCCAGCGCCTCCCGCAGCGCGGCGATGTCGGCGGCGGTGCGCAGCGGCGGGTTGACCTTGAAGACCGGGTCGTAGCTCTCCGCTTTCTCGTCGGTCAGCAGCAGGTGGTGCGGGGTCACCTCGGCGGTGACCCGTACCCCGCGCGACTTGGCCTGGCGCAGCACCTCGACGCTGCCGGCGGTGGAGACGTGGCAGACGTGCAGGCGGCTGCCGACGTGCTCGGCCAGCAGCACGTCCCGGGCGATGATCGCCTCCTCGGCGACGGCGGGCCAGCCGGTCAGGCCGAGGCGGGTGGACACCTCGCCCTCGTGCATCTGCGCGCCCTCGGTGAGCCGGGGCTCCTCGGCGTGCTGGGCGATCACGCCGTCGAACGCCTTGACGTACTCCAGCGCCCGGCGCATGAGCCGCGGGTCGGCCACGCAGTGCCCGTCGTCGGAGAAGATCCGCACCCCGGCGGCCGAGTCGGCCATCGCGCCCAGCTCGGCCAGGCGCTCACCGGCCAGCCCGACGGTGACCGCGCCGATCGGCTGCACGTCGACCAGGCCGGCCTCCCGGCCGAGCCGCCAGACCTGCTCGACCACGCCCGCGGTGTCGGCGACCGGCGAGGTGTTCGCCATCGCGCACACAGCTGTGTAGCCGCCGAGCGCCGCGGCCCGGGAGCCGGACTCGACGGTCTCGGCGTCCTCCCGGCCGGGCTCGCGCAGGTGGGTGTGCAGGTCGACCAGGCCGGGCAGCGCGACCAGGCCGGTCGCGTCGAGCACTGTGGCGTCGTCGGCGGCGAGGCCGCCGCCGACGGCGGCCACCACGCCGTCGCGGATGAGCAGGTCGGTCGGCTCGCCGCCGACCACACTGACGCCTGTGATGAGGTACGCGGTCACCGGTTGTTCCCTCCGAGCAGCAGGTAGAGCACGGCCATCCGCACGGAGACCCCGTTGGCGACCTGTTCGACGATGGTGGAGCGGGGTGAGTCGGCCACCTCGGGCGTGATCTCCATCCCCCGGTTCATCGGCCCGGGGTGCATGACGATCGCGTGCTCGGGCAGCCGGCGCATGCGCGGCCCGTCGAGCCCGTAGCGGCGGGCGTACTCCCGGGCCGACGGGAAGTAGGAGTCACCCATCCGTTCCCGCTGCACCCGCAGCATCATCACCACGTCCACATCTGGGAGAACGGCGTCGAGGTCGTAACAGACGTCGGTGCCGGGGGCGAGCGCGGCGGAGATGTCGACCGGGATGAGCGTGGGCGGGCCGACCAGGGTGACCTTCGCGCCGAGCGTGGACAGCAGCAGCACGTTGGAGCGGGCCACCCGGGAGTGCAGCACGTCGCCGACGATCGCCACGTGCAGCCCGTCGAGCCGGCCCAGCCGGGACCGCATCGTGTACGCGTCGAGCAGCGCCTGGGTGGGGTGCTCGTGGGTGCCGTCACCGGCGTTGACCACCGACCCGTCGACCCACTCGGCGAGCCGGTGCGGCGCGCCGGAGGCGGGGTGCCGGACGACCACCGCGTCCGCGCCCATCGCCTGGAGCGTCAGCGCGGTGTCCTTCAGGCTCTCCCCCTTGGTCACGCTGGAGCCCTTGGCAGAGAAGTTGATCACGTCGGCGCTGAGCCGCTTGGCGGCCGCCTCGAACGAGATCCGGGTCCGGGTGGAGTCCTCGTAGAAGAGGTTGACCACGGTGCGCCCGCGCAGCGCGGGCAGCTTCTTGACCTCGCGCCCGGCCACCGTCGCCATCTCCGCGGCGGTGTCCAGGACCAGGGTGGCGGTGGCGGCGTCCAGGTCGGCGCCGGAGAGCAGGTGCCGGATCATGCGGGAGAGCCTCCGTACAGCCGTACCTCGTCCGTGCCGTCGGTCTCGGCGAGGGTGACCTTCACGTTCTCGGCCAGCGCGGTGGGGATGTTCTTGCCGACGTAGTCGGCGCGGATCGGGAGCTGACGGTGACCGCGGTCGACCAGGACCGCGAGTTGCACCGAGGCCGGGCGGCCGACGTCGCTGAGCGCGTCGAGCGCGGCCCGTACGGTGCGGCCGGAGAACAGCACGTCGTCGACGAGGATCACCCGCTTGCCGTCGATCCCGCCGGACGGCAGATCGGTCGGGCCGACCGCGCGGGTGGCGTGCCGGCGCAGGTCGTCGCGGTAGAGCGTGATGTCGAGCACGCCGACCGGTACCGTCACGTCCTCGAAGGTGCTGATCCGGTCCGCGAGGCGGCGGGACAGCGGCACACCCCGGGTGGGGATGCCGAGCAGCACGGTGTCGGCGGCGCCCTGGGTCTTCTCCAGGATCTGGTGGGCGATGCGGTCGACCACCCGCGAGACGTCGGCAGCGGCGAGGATCACCTTCACCGAGGGTTGTCGCGGCGGTGACGAATGGGCAGCCGGTGGGTAGGCCACGGCGGACCTCCTTCCCCGCCTCACGGGACGGGTCGTTAAAGGACGTCTGGGTCGGCTCCGGGGGCCCGCGCGGGGCCCGGACCGGGGCTTAACGCCACGTTACCAGCGGTCACCGGGCCGCCCGCCGCCGGTCCTGACCTGCTGGTCAGCCCGGAGAAATGCGGACAAGCCACACGAGCGCCCCGGACCCCGTGGACACCACCACTTGACCACGTGTCGCAATCCCCGTACCGTCACGCTCCGTAGCGATAGCTGGGAGAACCCCGAGCAGCACTGGGAGTGTCCGAATGCCCTCTGAATACGCCAAGTCTCTGGGCGCCCGCCTGCGCTCCATCCGCCAGCAGCAGGGCCTGTCCCTGCAAGGGGTGGAGGAGAAGTCGAACGGGCGGTGGAAGGCCGTGGTGGTCGGCTCGTACGAGCGCGGCGACCGCGCCGTCACCGTGTCCCGCCTGGCGGAACTGGCCGACTTCTACCGTGTTCCCGTCTCGGAGCTGCTGCCCGACGGCAGCGGGGTGCGTCACGAGCCCACCAGCAAGATCGTGCTGGACCTGGAGCGGCTCTACGACGAGGCCTCCGAGGACCTGGCCTACGTCGCCCGCTACGCGCGCGCCATCCAGCAGCAGCGCGGCGACTACAACGGCCGGGTGCTCTCCATCCGCGCCGACGACCTGCGCGCCCTCGCGATCGTCTACGACGCCTCACCGTCGGGGCTGATCGAGCGGCTGACCGAGCACGGTGTGCTGGTCGCCGACCCGCGGGCGTTCTTCGCGTCCTGACATCCCGTACGAAAAGGGCCCGTGCCGTCCGGCACGGGCCCTTTCGTCGTCGCGGCGCGGAGCGCGGGGCTCAGCGGGAGGCGTACTCGGCGATCCGGCCGAGGATGCCGTTGAGGAAGCGGGGCGAGTCGTCTGTCGACATCTGCCGGGCCAGCTCCACCGCCTCGCTGATCGCCACCGCGTCGTCGATCTCGTCGACGTAGAGCAGCTCGTACACGGCGATCCGGGCCAGGTTGCGGTCGACCACCGGCATCCGGGCCAGCGTCCACCCCTCGGCGTAGCTGGCGATCGTCTCGTCGATCCGGTCGAGGTGCGCCGCCACGCCCTCGACCAGCCCGACCGCGTAGCCGAGGTGGTCGGGGCGCGGCTGCTCGATCCGCTCCAGGTAGCCGGCGAGCACCTCGACCGGCGGGCGGTCCCGCAGATCGGCCTCGAAGAGCACGTCCAGCGCCCGCTTACGCGCCTTGCGACGCGCGGGCATCTGCTGCTTGGGACCCTCAGCCATCAGGCTCGGCCGAGGTAACGGCCGTCGCGGGTGTCGACCTTGATCTTCTCACCGGTGGTGATGAACAGCGGCACCTGCACGGTCGCGCCGGTCTCGACGGTGGCCGGCTTGTTGCCGCCGGTCGACCGGTCGCCCTGCAGGCCCGGCTCGGTGTAGGTGACCTCGAGCACGACCGAGGTCGGCAGCTCGATGTACAGCGGCACGCTCTCGTGGGTGGCGACAGTCGCCTCGGCCTCGGGGAGGAGGTAGTTGGCGGCCTCGCCGACGGTGGCGCCGGGGACGGTGATCTGGTCGAACGTCTCCAGATCCATGAAGACGTAGTCCTCGCCGTCGGCGTACAGGTACTGCATGGTGCGCTTGTCCACGGTCGCGGTCTCGACCTTGGTGCCCGCGTTGAAGGTCTTGTCGACCACCTTGCCGGACAGCACGTTCTTCAGCGTGGTGCGCACGAAGGCACCACCCTTACCGGGCTTGACGTGCTGGAACTCGACGACGGCCCACAGCTCGCCGTCCAGGTTGAGTACCAGGCCGTTCTTCAGGTCGTTGGTGGTGGCCATTTCCTGCCTTGATCATCAATTGGCGGACAGACCGTCCAAGTCTACTCGCCCTGTCGAATCGGACTCGCGCCGCGGAACGGACCGGCTCAGGCGCCTGCGGCGAGCCGGGCGGCCAGGTGGTGCAGGGCCAGCCGGTAGCCGTCCACGCCCAGCCCGCAGATCACCCCGGTCGCCACCGCCGAGATCACCGAGTGGCGCCGGAACTCCTCCCGGGCGTGGATGTTGGAGATGTGCACCTCGACCAGCGGACCACGCAGCATGGCGCAGGCGTCCCGCACCGCGACCGAGTAGTGCGTCCACGCCGCCGGGTTGAGCACCACAGCCGCTTCCTCGTCGGCCGCCGCGTGCAGCCAGGCCAGCATCTCGTGCTCGGCGTCGGTCTGCCGGACCACCACGTCCAGCCCCAGCTCCCGGCCGTGCCGCTCGCAGTCGGCCACCAGCTGCGCGTAGCTGGTCACCCCGTACACGTCGACCTGGCGGGTGCCGAGCCGGCCCAGGTTCGGCCCGTTCAGCACGTACACCCTCATGAGCTGATCTCCTCGTACGCGGCGGCCAGCAGGTCGTCCGGCGGCGCCTCCAGGATCGCCGGGCGGGCGAGGCCGTCGAGCACCACGAAGCGCAGCCGGCTACCACGGGCCTTCTTGTCCACCCGCATCGCGGCCAGCAGCTCCGGCCAGGCGTCGGCCCGGTAGCCGGTGGGCAGGTCGAGCGCGGTCAGCACGCGGCGGTGCCGCTCGGCGTCGGCCGCGTCGAGGCGGCCGGCGAGCCGGGCCAGCGTGGCCGCGTAGACCAGGCCCACCGACACCGCGTGACCGTGCCGCCAGCGGTAGCCCTCCACCTTCTCGATCGCGTGCGCGAGCGTGTGCCCGTAGTTGAGCACCTCGCGTACCCCGGACTCGCGCAGGTCCCCGGCGACCACGCCGGCCTTCACGCGGACCGCGCGCTCGACCAGTTCGCGCAGCACCGGCCCGGCCGGGTCCAGCGCGGCGGCCGGGTCCCGCTCGACCAGGTCGAGGATCACCGGGTCGGCGATGAACCCGCACTTGACCACCTCGGCCATGCCGGCGGCCAGGTCGGCCGGGGGCAGGCTGTCCAGCGTCGCCAGGTCGGCCAGCACGCCGGCCGGCGGGTGGAACGCGCCGACCAGGTTCTTGCCGGCGGCCGTGTTGATCCCGGTCTTGCCGCCCACCGCCGCGTCGACCATGCCGAGCAGCGACGTGGCGACCGGCACCCAGCGCACGCCGCGCAGCCAGGTCGCGGCGACGAAACCGGCCAGGTCGGTGACCGCGCCGCCGCCCACCCCGACCACCGCGTCGGTACGGGTGAACCCGGCCGCGCCGAGCCGGTCCCAGCAGGCCGCGGCCACGTCGACGTGCTTGCCCGCCTCGGCGTCCGGCACCTCGATCAGCAGCGGCGTCACGCCGCCCTCGCGGACCGCGTCGGCGAGCCGGTCGGCGAGCGCCTTGAGCGGCGGCGCGTGCAGGAAGGCCACCCGCTCGGCGCCCGGCAGCAGCCGGGGCGGCGGGTCCAGCAGGTCACGTCCCACCAGCACGTCGTACGGCCGCTCGCCGCCGACCGGGATCCGGGTCACCTCGTCCATCGCGGGCAGCCTAGTGCAGGACGGCGCCCTAGCGGGGCCACTGTCCACTCCCTGGGTGTTTGACCGGTCGCGCACCGGGTAGGGCGGCCGGAATGAGCGAGACGACGGCACACGCGACCCGACCGGAGTCCGCGACGAGCATCCGGCTGCCCGCCACGATCCTCGGCGTCGGGCTGGGCGGCTTCGTCGACGGCATCGTCCTGCACCAGGTCCTCCAGTGGCACCACCTGCTCAGCAGCACCGGCAGCGACCGGGTCGGCATCCGCGAGTACCCGGTGGACACCGTGCCCGGATTGCAGATGAACACGCTCTGGGACGGCCTGTTCCATGTGGTCACCTGGGTGGCGGTGCTGACCGGCCTGGCCCTGCTCTACTCCCGGGTGACCAGTTCCCGGGGCCGGCTGTGGCGCTCGCCGATGCTCTGGGGCTGGGCCCTGATCGGCTGGGGCCTGTTCAACCTGGTCGAGGGCGTCATCGACCACCACCTGCTCGGCATCCACCACGTCCGCAGCGGTCCGAACCAGCTCTGGTGGGACCTCGGGTTCCTCGCCCTCGGCGTGGTGCTGATCGCTGTGGGCTGGGCGATCCAGCGCCGGGCCCGGGCGGTCGACCTCTGCGCGCCGGAGCGCCGGTGAGCCTGGCCCACGCCGGGCACGCCGACGGCGGCTTCCCGGCGACCGCGCTGGTCCCGGCGGCGCTGTTCTGGGCGTACCTGGCCGCCGCGTTGCGGCTGCGTGACCCGGGCGGGCCGGGCTGGCCGCACGCCCGGACGGCGAGCTTCGGGCTGGGCGCGCTGCTGCTGGCGGCGGGGCTGCTGTGGCCCGCCGGCGACTTCGTCGGGCACATGTGGCAGCACCTGCTGATCGGCATGCTGGCGCCGCTGGCGCTGGTGCTCGGCGCGCCGGTCACGTTGCTGCTGCGCACGCTGGACCGGCGTACCGGCCGGGCCCTGGTCCACCTGCTGCGGCATCCCGTCGCGCGGGTGCTCGGCCACCCGGTGACCGGGCTGCTGCTGACCGCGGGCGGACTCTGGCTGCTCTACCTCACCCCGCTGTACCGGGCCACACTGGACAGCCCGGCCCTGCACACGCTGGTGAACGTGCACTTCCTGCTCAGCGGCTGCCTGTTCGCCTGGTCGATCGCCGGTCCGGATCCGGGCCCGCACCGCCCGCGCGTACCGGTGCGGCTGGTGGTGATCGGGGTCGGGGTGGCCGCGCACGCGACCATCGCCCAGCTGCTCTACGCCGGGCTGTTCGTGGACGTGCCGGCCACCGCAGCCGAGCTGCGGGCCGGCGCCACGCTCATGTACTACCTCGGCGACCTGGCCGAGATCGCGCTGGCGCTCGCGCTGCTCGCCACCTGGCGACCGGAGCGGAGCCCTCGACGCCGGGCGGCCGGGGCCGTTGCGGCCAACGCCTGACCGGCCGGACCTGGCCGGTGCGCCTTCTCACCCGCCCATGGCGTTCCACCCACCGGCGTCATGCACGCCGACTGGAACGCCACGGGTGCCAAAACGCTCGGGAGACACCCACGGCGTTCCACCGAGGGAGCCGGACACGGCGGGGCGGGCGGTTGTCAGGGCTTGAGCAGCGCGGCGATCTCCGCAGCCAGCTCTTCCGGGGTACGCCCGTCCGTCACCACGGTCGCGGTCGCCACCTCGGCGTAGAGCGGGCGGCGCTGGTCCATCAGGTGCTTGAGCGTGGCGCGCGGGTTCAGCGCGAGCAGCGGCCGCCCGGCGCCCAGACCGATCCGCTTGACCGCGTCCGGCAGCTCCACCGACAGGTGCACCACGGTGTGGCCGATCAGCGCGGCCCGGTTCTCCTCGGCCAGGACCGCGCCGCCGCCGAGCGCGAGCACGCCCGCGTGCGACGCGAGCGCCGCCGCCACGGCGGCCCGTTCGAGGGTACGGAAGTGCTCCTCCCCCTCGTCCACGAAGATCTCCGGGATGGGCTTGCCGGCGAGGTTCTCGATGTCGGCGTCGGTGTCCCGGAAGTCGACGCCGAGCGCCTCGGCCAGCGCCGTGCCGACAGTGGTCTTGCCGGAGCCGGGCGCACCGACCAGCACGCAGACCGGCCGGGTGCTCATTTGATCACCAGGCTGTCGAGGTAACCGTTCAGGTTGCGGCGCATCTCGGCGACCGAGTCGCCGCCGAACTTCTCCACCGCCGCCTCGGCCAGCACCAGCGCGACCATCGCCTCGGCCACCACCGCCGCCGCCGGCACCGCGCACACGTCGGAGCGCTGGTTGATCGCGGTGGCCGGCTCGCCCGTGGTCACGTCGATCGTCGCGAGGGCCCGGTTCAGCGAGGAGATCGGCTTCATGGCCACCTTCACCCGCAGCGGCTCACCAGTGGTGATGCCGCCCTCCAGGCCACCGGCCCGGTCGGTGATCCGCCGCACGCCGGTGGCGGTGGGCACGATCTCGTCGTGCGCCTCCGAGCCGCGCGATCGGGCCTGCTGCCACCCGTCGCCGATCTCCACGCCCTTGATCGCCTGGATCGACATCAGCGCGGTGGCCAGGCGGGCGTCGAGCTTGCGGTCCCACTGCACGTGGCTGCCCAGGCCCGGCGGCACCCCGTACGCCAGCACCTCGACCACGCCACCGAGCGTGTCGGCGGCCTTCTTCGCGGCGTCGACCTCGGCGACCATCCGTGCGCTGGCCTCGGCGTCGAGGCAGCGCAGCGGGTCGGCGTCGATGCGCGCGGCGTCCTCCGGCGTGGGCCGCAGGCCCGGCTTGACCGCCACCGGGCCCAGCTCGACCACGTGGGAGACGATCTCGATGCCGAGCGCCTGACGGACGAGCGCCTTGGCGACGGTGCCCACCGCGACCCGGGCGGCAGTCTCCCGGGCGCTGGCGCGCTCCAGGATCGGCCGGGCGTCGGTGTGGCCGTACTTCTGCATGCCGGCCAGGTCGGCGTGACCCGGGCGGGGACGGGTCAGCGGCGCGTTGCGGGCCTGGCTCGCCAGTTCCTCCGGGTCGACCGGGTCGGCGGCCATCACGGTGCGCCACTTGGGCCACTCGGAGTTCCCGACCCGGATCGCCACCGGGCTGCCGAGCGTCACCCCGTGCCGGAGCCCGCCGATGATCTCGACCTCGTCCTGCTCGAACGCCATCCGGGCGCCCCGGCCGTAGCCGAGCCGGCGCCGGGCCAGCTCGCCAGAGATCTCCCCGGTGGTCACCTCGATGCCGGCGGGTACGCCCTCCAGCATCGCGACGAGGGCGGGTCCGTGCGATTCACCTGCAGTCAGCCAGCGCAACACGACGGTCAGTGTGTCACGCCCGGTGGTCACCGGCGTACGCCGCCCGCCGCATCCCGCCCACCGGACAGGCCAGCTCCGCGCTGATCTGCCGCTCCATGGGTGAGGCGTTAACAAGGGGCCCTTCCTCTACCTGAGGCGTTAAGAAGGGGCCCTTCCTTACACCGGCAGGGCGGCGCGCATCGCGGCGCGTGGGGCGGGAACGCCGGTGAACTGCTCGAACTGGCCGAACGCCTGGGCCAGCAGCAGGTCCAGCCCGGAGACCACCCGGCACCCGGCAGTCAGCGCCGCCGCCGCGAGCGGCGTGGGCCACGGATCGTAGACGACGTCGAAGAACACGGACTCCGGCCGCCAGTCGAAGTTGTCCGCGAGCGGGTCGGCCACGCCCTTCGGCACCGTGGAGATCACCAGGTCGGCGCGGGCGTGCGCGGGCGCGCCGTCCCACTCGGCCCCGGCCAGCGGAACGCCGGCGGCCGCCGCGACCGGGCGCAGCTCGTCGACCGCCTCCGGGCTGCGGGCCACCACAGTCACCTCGGCCGCCCCGATCCGGGCCGCCGCCGCGACGGCCGCCCGGGCGGTGCCACCCGCGCCGAGCACGGTGACCACCGCCCCGGCCACGCAGCCGGCGCCGGTGAGCACCTCGACCATGCCGGTGACGTCGGTGTTGTCCGCGTACCAGGTGCCGTCGCGGCGGCGTACCAGCGTGTTGGCGGCGCCGACGGCGGCGGCGACCGGCGCGACCTCGTCGGCCAGCGCGAGCGCCGCCTCCTTGCCCGGCATGGTCACTGACAGCCCGGCCCACTCCGGGCCGAGGCCCGCGACCAGGCCGGGCATCTCGTCGGCGCCGGCTTCGATCCGGGTGTACGACCAGCCGGTCAGCCCGGCCGCCGCGTACCCGGCGGTGTGGATCACCGGGGAGAGCGAGTGGGCGATCGGCTTGCCGACCACCGCGGCGCGGCGGGGATCGGCCATCAGATGATCCCGGCCTCCTTGGCCTTCCGCTCGTTGCGCAGTTGCTCGTCGTAGGTCTCGGCGAACGCGGAGCGCCCGTCCTTGCTGATCGCCACGAAGTAGAGCCACTTGCCCGGCGGCGGGCTCAGCGCGCCCTCGAGCGCCTCCTTGCCCGGGTTGTTGATCGGTGACGGGACCAGCCCGCGCAGCTTGCGGTTGTACGGGTTCTTCGGGTTGTCCAGCTCGGCGGCCGTCATGTCCTTGGACGCCTTGGTCTTCTGGCCGGTCAGTTCCAGGTAGTAGTTGACGGTGACGTCCATCTCCAGGCAGTTGCAGTCGAACTCGCCGTAGACCCGGTTGTAGGCCACCCGGGCGACCTTGCCCAGGTCGGCCTTGTTGCCGGCCTCGGCCTGCGCGAGCGAGGCGACGATCAGCGCCTCGTACGGGGTGATGCCGCCGCGTTCCTTCTGCACCTTCTCGGCGTACTGCATGTTCGAGGTGACGGTGAGGAAGTTGTTCACCATCAGCTTGAGCACCGTCTCGGCGGTGGCCTTCGGCGGGATCTCGTACGTGTCGGGGAAGAGGAAGCCCTCGATCGACGGCTTGACCGTCTTGCCGTCGGAGCGCTTGAACCACCAGTCCGGGACGCCGAGCGCGATCGGGTCCTTCGCCGCCGCCTCGAAGTCCTTGACCGGGATGTCGGTCTTCTCGGAGAGCCGCTTGTAGACCGTCTTCGCGGTGAGGCCTTCGGGGATGGTGATCCCGTTCACGATCCGGTTCTTGAGGTCCAGCATCGCCGCGACCGCCGCGTCGCCGCTCATCTGCTTGCGCAGCTTGTACGTGCCAGGCTGGATGTTCTTGCTGCGCGAGTTCTCCTCGGCGGCCTCGATGAACGCCTTGGTGCTCTTCACCACGTCGGCCGCGACCAACGCGTCGGCCATGTCGGCGAGCAGCGCGCCCTGCTTGATCTCGACGGTCACCTCGGCGGTGCCGGAGCCGTCGTAGTCGGGCGTGACGAAGTAGTTCTGGACCCGGTCGAAGCCGTAGAACGCGCCGCCGCCGATGCCGCCCAGCAGGATCAGCGCGAGCGCGAGGGCGAGCAGGGTCTTGCCCGGGCCGCCGCCGGACTTGCCCTGCCGTCGGCGCACCGCGCCGCGCCGGTGCCGGCCCTTATCCCCCCTGTCCTGCTCGTCGAAGCCCAGGTCAAGGTCGTCGATCATCGCGTCCGCCTCCGCTGTGCGTCCAGCCAGCTCTGCAGAATCTCCACCGCGGCGGCCTGGTCGACCACCGCCCGTTGGCGCTTTCCCCGGACGCCCCGTTCGGCCAGCCTACGACTCGCGACGACGGTAGACATCCTCTCGTCCGTCAGCGTCACCGGAATCGGCCTCATTACATCAGCCAATCGGCTGGCATATGCCGATACGTTCGCCGCCGCGGGCCCGTGCTTTCCGGCGAGGTTGATCGGCAAGCCGACCACGATCCCCACCGCCTCGTGCTCGGCGGCGAGCCGGACCAACTCGGCCATGTCGGCGGGCACCGCGTCCGGTTCCGCGGTCAGGTCGCGGGCCAGCGTGACCAGGGGCGTGGCGAGGATGCCGTGCGGATCACAACGGGCCACCCCCACCCGGACCTGACCCACGTCGACGCCCAGCCGGACGCCACGGGACAGCTCGCCCACTATCGGGCACCTCCCCGCCGGTACGGGCCAGGGCGGACCGGGTGGTCCGCCCTGGCGTCGATCGGTGCGCTCATGCCGTGCCGGCTGGGCATGCCCTCACGGCCCTCGCTCCGCTCGGTGCGTTCGCTCATGCCGTGCCGGCGACCGCCTGCTCGACGGTGACCAGCAGCTTCGGCGCCTCCGCCGCGGGCAGCCCGCCACCCTGGGCCAGGTCGTCGCTGCCGCCGCCCCGGCCGGAGAACGCCGCCTTCACGAGGTCCTTCGCGCTCAGGCCCCGGCCCCGGGCAGCCTGGTTGACGGCCACCACCAGGGACGCCTTGCCGTTGGCTCGGGCCGCCACCGCGACCACCGCCGGGCGGGCCGCGTCGATCCGGCCCCGGATCTCCTGGGCGAGCGTCCGCACGTCGTTCGCCGCCGCGCCCTCGGGCGCCTCGGTGCCGACGTACGCGACGCCGCGCACGTCCTTCGCCTGCGCGGCCAGGGCGCCGGCCCCGCCGAGCACGAGCTGGGCGCGCAGCTTCTCCAGCTCCTTCTCCGCGTCGCGCAGCTGCGTGACGGTCTGCTCCACCCGGTCGGCGACCTGCTCCCCCGGCACCCGGAACAGCTCCGCCAGCCGGGACACCAGCAGGTGCTCGCGGGCCAGGAAGCCGAACGCGTCCATGCCGACGAGCGCCTCGATCCGGCGTACCCCGGAGCCCACCGACGCCTCGGAGAGGATCTTCACCAGGCCGAGCTGGGCGGAGCGGGCCACGTGCGTGCCGCCGCACAGCTCCCGGGCGTAGTCGCCGACCTCGACGACCCGGACCCGCTCGCCGTACTTCTCGCCGAACAGGGCCATCGCCCCGATCCGGCGCGCCTCCTCCTGGCTGGTGACGAACGCGTGCACCTCCAGGTCGGCCAGGAGCACCTCGTTCACCTGCTGCTCCACGTCGTGCAGCACGCTCGGCGCCACACCCGTCGGGGTGTTGAAGTCGAACCGCAGCCGGCCCGGCGCGTTCAGCGAACCTGCCTGGGTGGCCGACTCACCGAGGAAGTTGCGCATCGTCTGGTGCACCAGGTGCGTCGCGGTGTGCGAGCGGGAGATCGCCCGGCGGCGGGACACGTCGATCTCGGCGTACCCGGTCTCCCCGGAGCGCACCTCGCCGCGCACCACCTTGGCCCGGTGCACGATCAGGCCGGGCACCGGCTGCTGCACGTCGAAGACCTCGACCTGGCCGCCGCCGACGGTGATGAGCCCCTGGTCGGGCTGCTGCCCGCCGCCCTCGGCGTAGAACGGGGTGGTGTCGAGCACCAGCTCGATCGTGTCGCCCTCCACCGCGGCGGAGACAGCGGCGCCGCCGGACAGCAGCGCGCGCACCCGGGACTCGCGGCTCAGCTCCGTGTAGCCGGTGAACTCCACCGGCCCGCCGCCGTCGAGCACCGACCGGTACGCCGACACGTCGGTGTGCCCGGTCTTGCGGGCCTGCGCGTCGGCCTTGGCCCGGCTGCGCTGGTCGGCCATCAGCCGGCGGAAGCCCTCCGCGTCGACCTGCAACCCCTGCTCGGCCGCGATCTCCAGGGTCAGGTCGATCGGGAAGCCGTACGTGTCGTGCAGCTGGAACGCCTTGTCACCGGAGAGCGCCGCCTTGCCCGCCGACTTGGTCTCGGCGATGGCGGTGTCCAGGATGGTGGTGCCGGCGCGCAGCGTGGCCAGGAACGCGTCCTCCTCGGCGTACGCGTACTGGGAGATCCGGCCGAAGTCCTCGGCCAGCTCCGGGTAAGACGGCGCCATGCAGTCGCGCGCCACCGGCAGCAGCTCCGGCAGCGCCCGGTCCTGGTAGCCGAGCAGCCGAACGGCCCGGATCGCGCGGCGCATGATCCGGCGCAGCACGTAGCCCCGGCCCTCGTTCGACGGGGTCACGCCGTCGCCGATGAGCATCAGCGAGGTGCGCACGTGGTCGGCGATCACCCGCAGCCGCACGTCGTCCGGGTGCGACTCGTTCGCCGCGTGACCGGAGTGCACGCCGTAGCGCTTGCCGGTCAGTTCGGCGGCCTTGTCCAGGATCGGCCGGACCTCGTCGATCTCGTAGAGGTTGTCCACGCCCTGCAGCAGCGAGGCCATCCGCTCCAGGCCCATGCCGGTGTCGATGTTCTTCGCCGGCAGGTCACCGAGGATCGGGAAGTCCTCCTTGCCGGCGCCCGGGCCGCGCTCGAACTGCATGAAGACGAGGTTCCAGAACTCCAGGTAGCGGTCCTCGTCGACCTCCGGGCCGCCCTCGCGGCCGTAGGCCGGGCCGCGGTCGTAGTACAGCTCGGAGCACGGGCCGCACGGGCCGGGGATGCCCATCGACCAGAAGTTGTCGGCCTTGCCCCGGCGCACGATCCGCTCGGCCGGCACGCCGGTGGCACGCCAGATGTCGTACGCCTCGTCGTCGTCCAGGTAGACGGTGGCCCAGATCCGCTCCGGGTCCAGGCCGAAGCCGCCCGCCTCGACCGACTTCGTGGCCAGGTCCCAGGCGAGCGGGATCGCCCCGGACTTGAAGTAGTCACCGAAGGAGAAGTTGCCGTTCATCTGGAAGAACGTGCCGTGCCGGCTGGTCTTGCCGACCTCGTCGATGTCCGGCGTACGGATGCACTTCTGCACGCTCGTCGCCCGCGCGTACGGCGGGGCCTGCTGGCCCAGGAAGTAGGGCACGAACTGCACCATGCCCGCGTTGATGAACAGCAGGTTCGGGTCGCTGATGGCGGGCAGCGGAGCGGACGGCACCACGGTGTGCCCGTTCGCCTCGAAGTGGGCGAGGAACCGCCGCTTGATCTCCGCCGTCTTCATCGCTGGTGGTCCTCCGGGAAAATCTCTCGATCGCCGATCCGCGGGTCCTCCCGCAGCTCGGCGAACTGGTCGTCGTACGCCTCGCCGCGGGCGAAGGCCTCGTGGATCTCCTGCTCACGCTCGGCCATGCCGACCCGGACGTCGTCCACGAACGCCCGCAGCGACTCGACCAGACCGCCGGCGGACTCGGACAGCCCGCTCGCGATGCCCGCCGGGGTGTACGCCTGCGCCGTCCGGGTGGCCTTGCGCACCACCAGGACGCCCACGGCCAGCCCGATGCCCAGCCAGAACAACCGCCTCATGCTCTCATCCTCCCGCGTACGCCGGTCGAGGTCAGCGGTTGCCGCGCTTGGCGGCCCGGCGCTGCTGCTTGATGGTGTCGCGCACCTCGCGCTCGGTCTCGGCGTGCCGGCGCGCGGACGCGGCCCGGCGCACGCCGTACCCGAACGCGGCCACCTTGACCAGCGGGTTCGCGGCGGCGGCCGAGACCACGGTGGCCAGGTTCGCCACGTTCGCGGTGACGTTCTGCGCGTGGCTGGTCATGGTGTCCACCTTGGCGAGCTGCAGGTTCACCCCGTCCAGCGAGGTCTGCACCTGCTCCAGCGCCACGTTGACGTTCTTCACCGTGGTGTTCACGTCACCGAGCAACGGCGCGGTGCGCTCGTTCACCTCGGTGATCATGCGGGTCGTCGCGTCCACGGTGTGCCGCAGCCGCAGGATCGGCACCGCCAGCACGAGCACCAGCATCAGGAACGCGCCGGCCGCGATCAGCGCAGCGATCTCTCCACCACTCACGCGTAAGTCCTCCTCAAGCAGTGTCCCGGGACCCGACGCCCCGGAACGCGCGACCGTACCTACCCACTTCGCGCCACGCCGACCCGGTCACCGGGCGCGGACGGGCGTGCCAGCCCCAGACCCTACCGTCCGTGATGAAAGTCGGCTCACGACGGTGAGGGAGTCGCCTCGCCCAGCGGGTCGTCGGTCAGCGTCGGGAACGGGTCCTCACCGGTGAGTGACGGATCGGTGGTCGGCGTCGGCCCGGTGCGCTCGTCGTCGATCGCGTTGCGCACCTTCACCGACACCAACGAGCCGGTGCACGTCGCCGCTGCGGGCGCGGGCGGGGCCGAGGGCGCGGGCGCGCCGTCGATCGGCGGCGGCGTGCAGGCCGGGTCGCGTACCCACAGGTCCAGCGTGAGTTCGTCGCGGCGCCAGCAGGTGTAGCTGCCCTCGACCTTCTCCTCCGGGCAGCGTTCGACGGTCCACCGCCGCCAGCCGTCCTTGGCCAGCGCCTGTTCGTAGACGGCGACCGTCTGCTCCCACCCCTGCTCCGACTCGACCGCGCGTTCGCGCAGCCGGCAGTCCTGCAGGCACCAGCGGCTGCCGCTGACGTTGTCGACGGTCTTGGTCTCGGCCCAGGCGGGCACGTCGAGCGCGTCGAGGGTGTCGAAGACCGGATCGCGGCTGAGCGCCCGCATCCCGAAGTAGAGCGGCACCGCGCCCAGCAGCACGAGACTCACCAGCGCGAGGACGCCCATCCGCAGGCGGCGCCGCTCGCGCATCTGCCGCCGCAGCTCGGACCGGGCGCCGCGCAGGCCACCGGCCTCCGCCTCGTCCACCCCGGGACCGGCGGGTCGCGGCGCCGGCATGCCGTCCGCGCCCGGCCGTGGCCCCGAAGGCTCCCCCGGGGGTACGACAGCAGCCGCCCGTGCCACCGCCGGAGCGCCGGGGGGCGGCGCCATGCCGGCCGGGTTGCCCGGTCCACTGCGGTCCGGCTCCGGTCCGGGGCCGGCCGCCCGTCCGGTGGTCCGCTCGTCCGGTCCGACCGGTCGCGCCACACCCGCCGCCGCGCGGGCGGCAGGCGCCGGTCCGGCGGCCGCGCCCCGAGGGCCGGGCGCCATCGGCGGACGGGGTGCGCCACCGGGCGGAGGCGTCTCACCGGGCCGGGCCGGGCCGGCTCCGCCAGGCGCTTGCCGGGGCGGATGCGGGCCGGGACCGCCAGGCCCCTGCCGGGGCGGATGCGGGCCGGGAACGGTACGGCCACCGTCGACGCCGGGCGGGCGGCCCGGAGCGCGGACGGCCTCGTCGGCGCGACCGCCGGGACGGCCACCGCCGGTCGGCACACCACCGGTGCGCTCGACGTCGCCCTGCGGGCCGGCGCCGGCCGGGCCGGCCGGGCCGCCACCGGGTCCCGGCGGTACGCCGGGGCGGGCGGCCCCCCGGGCCGGACCGGGGCGCCCGGGCTTCGCGGGCGGGGCGGGCATCAAAGGACCCGCCGGAGGCATGACCTGGCCGGACTGGTCGGGCCGGGCCTGCGGAGCCGGGTGTCCGGCCGCCGCGCCACGCCCGGGCGCGCCCGGTCCGGCCTGCCCGGGCCGTCGGGACGGCACACCCGGATCGGTCGGTTCGGGACGGACCGGTGGGACGGCGGCGCCGGTACGGCCGGCGGGGGCGCCGGGCCGGCCGGTCTGCTCGTCGGCCGGGCGGCGGGTCACCGGCATGGCGGGGTCGGTGTGTGGGGTGCGACCCGCCTGCCGCAGCCAGTCTGCGGGCCGCTGAGGGCGCGGATCGGCGGTGTCGTCGGGGGCCGCGCGACGCCCGGGCCGAGCCGCGTCGCCGGGGCCGGTGTCGGCCGGCCCGTCGGGTACGGCCCTGCGGCCGTCCGGCGCGGGGCGGCGGGGGCCGTTCGCCGGGCCACCGGACACGGGCGCGCCGGGCAGGTCCGGCGCGTTTCCGCTCCGCGGCACCACCGGCGGGCGGTCCGGCTCCGGGGCGGCCCGACGGCCCCCCGGTGGGGGCACGGCAGCGGACGCTGCACCCGGGCCGGCGGCGCGGTGGCCGCCGCCGGTGGGCTCCTCGTGGCGGGACCGTCGCCCGCCACCGGGGGCAGGGGTGGCCTCGGGGACGGCCCGCCCGGCCGGCCCGCCGGGGGCGACGCCCTCCGGGGCGGCGCGGCGGCCGGCGCCGGAGACGGGACGCGTGCCGGGCGGAACGTCGTCCGGCCGCGCTCGCCGGGGCACGCCGGAGACCGGCTGGACGCCGGCGGTGTCGTCGGGCCGGGCCCGGCGACCGCCAGGCGACGGGGTGACCGGCGGGGCGACGGCGGCCTGGTGCGCGCCCTCAGGCACGCCGGCGCCGTGCCGGCCGCGAGGTGTCGGCGGCCGGTGCTCGCCGTCGACGGGCGGGCGGCCCGGATCGGCAGGTACCCGGCCGTGCGCAGGCGGCCCGGCGGGCGGACCGGACGGCGGCGTGCCGCCGGTGACCGGCGGCTGCTGGCCCGTGGGGCCGTCCGGGCTCCGGCGGACGGGTGGCCCCGCCGGACGACGGGCCTCGGGCACGCCGGGCCAGGGGCCCTCGGCAGGCGGCCGCGGTGCGCCGGCCTCGGGGCCGGGGCGCACCGGCGGCGCGGCCGGGCCGGGCTGGTCGGGACCGCGCCGGGTCACCGGAGGACGCGGACCGGGCCGGCCATCGGGCATCGGGTGCGGCGCGTCAGCCGAGCGGCCGGGCGGCATCTCCGGGCCGGGCCGGGCGGCGCCCGCGTCCACACCGGGACGCCCGGCGACCGGAGGTACGTCCACGCCGGGCCGACCGCGATCGGGCGCGGCCGGTCCCCCGCGGCTCACGCCCGGAGGCGCCGCCGGGCCGGGACGACCGGAAACGGGCGGGAGCGTCGGGTCGGTGCGGCCGTCCGGCACGGGCCCGGCGGGTTGGGACCGGCCGGGGGGCGGGGGCGCGGCGGCGGGAGACGGCGCACCGGGCCGCCCGGCCGATGACGGCGCCGCCGGGCCGGGACGACCCGAAACAGGTGGCTGCGGGCCCGGGTGACCGGAGGCGGGTGGCTGCGGGCCCGGCGCCGGGGAACGCGGAGCGGGCCGCGCGGCGGGCGGCGGCATCCCCGGCCCGGCGCCCGGGCCGGGTGCGGCGCCCGGCCTGCCCGGCGCGGGCGCGGCGGACTCCCCCTGCGGTCCGAGCTCGCCGCCCTGCTCCTTGGCGGTGCGCAGGTCGTCGATCCAGCCGAGTTCCTCGCCGACGACCGTCGGGTCCAGTTCGGGCTCGGGCCGGCCGCGTCCCCACCGGCGGCCCTTGGCCCGCGGATCGCGCCGCTCGTCGGGGCCGTCCGCCGGTCGCTCCGGACCACGCGCCATCACTACTGACCCCCCTCGGCGGCGTCGCTGCCGCCCTCACTCGCCCCGCTGGCCTGCTCGCCGCCCCCCACCCGGGCCCCGTTCACGGCGGCCGGGGCGCCGGCCTCCCGGGTCGTCGGTGCCGGCAGCCCACGGACGATCCGGCGCAGCAGCGGCAGCCGGGTGGCCACCGCCCGCTCCGCGCCGTGCCCGCTGGGCTGGTAGTAGTCGGTTCCGACGAGGTCGTCCGGAGCGTACTGCTGGGTGACCACCCCCCGGTGGTCGTCGTGCGGGTAGCGGTAGCCGGCCCCGTGGCCGAGTCCGCGCGCGCCGGAGTAGTGGGCGTCGCGCAGCCCGCGCGGCACCGGGCCGCCGCGACCGGCGCGTACGTCGGCGACGGCGGCGCCGATCGCGGCGGTGGCCGAGTTCGACTTCGGCGCGGTGGCCAGGTGGATGACCGCCTGGGCCAGGTTGAGCTGTGCCTCCGGCAGGCCCACGTACTCGACCGCGTGGGCGGCGGCGGTGGCCACCGTCAGCGCGGTGGGATCGGCCATCCCGACGTCCTCGCTGGCGAAGATCACCAGCCGGCGGGCGATGAACCGGGCGTCCTCCCCGGCCACCAGCATCCGGGCCAGCCAGTGCAGTGCCGCGTCCACGTCGGAGCCGCGCATGCTCTTGATGAACGCGCTGGTCACGTCGTAGTGGGCGTCGCCGTCGCGGTCGTAGCGCACCGCCGCCACGTCGACCGCCTGCTCGGCCACGGCCAGATCGATCCGTTCGGCGCCGAGCGCGGTCGCGGTGGCCGCTGCCGCCTCCAGCGCGGTGAGCGCCTTGCGCACGTCGCCCCCGGCGAGCCGGACCAGGTGGTCCTCCGCCTCCTGCGCCAGGACCAGCGAGCCGCCGAGGCCGCGCTCGTCGGCGACCGCGCGGCGCAGCAGCCCGCGTACGTCGTCGTCGTCGAGGGCCTGGAGGGTGAGCAGCACGCAGCGCGACAGCAAGGGCGAGATGACCGAGAAGTACGGGTTCTCGGTGGTCGCCGCCAGCAGCGTGACAGTCCGGTCCTCGACGGCGGCGAGAAGCGAGTCCTGCTGGGTCTTGCTGAACCGGTGCACCTCGTCGATGAACAGCACCGTCGGCGGGCCGCCGGACCGGCGCTGCCGCCGCGCGGTCTCGATCACGGCGCGCACGTCCTTCACGCCGGCGGTCAACGCGGACATCGCCACGAACCGCCGGTCGGTGGCCCGGGCCACGAGGTGGGCGATGGTGGTCTTGCCGCTGCCCGGCGGACCCCAGAGGATCACCGACATCGGCGCCGAGCCCTCGACCAGCTGACGCAGCGGCGCGCCCGGCGCGAGCAGGTGCTCCTGCCCGACCAGTTCGTCGATGCCGGCCGGCCGCATCCGCACCGGCAGGGGCGAGTCCGCCCGGGCGTCGGTGAAGCCGTCGGCGCCGCCCGTGCCCGCGGGTGCGCCGGCCGGCTCGCCGAGGGTGAAGAGGGCGTCCGATTCCATCACGAGAACAGTACCGGGCCGGGCCGACGGCGCCGGAATCGCGCCGCCGCCCCGACCCGGGTGGTCTTTTCCGGTCAGCCGCGACCCGGCCGCCGACCCCGGTACCAGCGGCCGCCACCGCCGCCGCGCGGGCCGGAGCCGACGCCGGCCAGGTAGAGCGAGAGCAGCAGGAATCCGATGAGCATGAGCGTCGTGGTGCTGAACAGATCGGGCGCGCCGAGGTCGGTGTTCATGAAGTCGAGCAGCAGCGCGAAGCCGAACACGATGGCCGCGAGAATGGCGAGCATGTCGTTCCTCCGGTGGGGGTTCCCAGCAGGTCGGCGACGGATGTACCCAATCGGTCTGTTCGTCAATCTCCACCGTGGAACACGTCCCAGCAGCCGGGCCGCCGACGCGGATCGGGCGCGTCGGCGCTCGTAGGCTGGCGGCATGATCATTGTCGACGAGGCGCTGATCGGGCGGGAGGCGTTGCTCGCCGCGGCCGGCCACCACCCGTTCGCCCGGCACGCGCTCCGGCGCGACGAGGCCGTGCGGGGGTGGCGGCGTGGCGGCGCGGTCGGATGGCTGCTTCCACCGGGCGAGTGGTCGGCCGGCGGGGCGGTCGGTGCCCCCGGCCCGGCGCTCGGCGTCTTCGCCGCCCAGCGGGCGGACGGGACGTTGTCGGCCGGACAGTCGATCAACCTGTCCCACGCCGATCCGGACGAGGTGTCCGCGCGGCTGCCGGTGGCCCGGCTGACCGAGTGGGACTTCCTCTGGACCACCGGCCCGCCGCCGCGCCAGCCGGAGCAGGAGCGGGTGGTACGCCTGACCGGGGCCGACCTTCCCGCGCTGGCCGCGCTGATCGAGGAGGCGTTCCCGAGCACCACCTCCCGGCCGGGCGACCCGGGGATCGTCGACTGGTACGGCATCCGCGACGGTGACCGTCTGCTCGCCTGCGGCGCGGATCGCAGCCGCGGCGACATCGGATTCCTGGCCGGGTTGACAGTCGCCCCCGGGCTTCGCGGCCGAGGGCTGGGCGCGGCGCTGACCGCCGGAATGACGGGCGCCCTGTTCGCCCGGTACGACACGGTGGCGCTCGGCGTCTACCCGGACAACGTGGGCGCGCTGCGGCTCTACCGGCGGCTCGGCTTCACCGCCACCGAACGCCGCACCTCGATCAAGCTGGCCTGACCGCGTCGGCACACCCGCCGGCCAAGGCTTCGACCGGACGGACGCCGCACGCCGCACGCCGCACGCCGCACGCCGCACGCCGCACGCCGCACGAGATCTTGGTACGAAACGGCCCCTACCGGGGCGCCCGCTCACCAAGATCTCCCCGCGTCCCACGTCGCGGACTCCGCCTCCCAGAAAGGAACGCGCCCGCCGTAGCGGGCGCGTCGAAGCGGTGGGTGGAACGTCATGGGTGTCAAACGGGAGCCGAGACGCCCATGTCGTTCCACCCACGGCGGGCGGTGACCCGCACGGCGGACGACGCCAGCCTCCGGGGGAAGCCGGGACGACCCAACCGCCGCTGGACGACGCCCGCAGGAATCATTCGCGGCCGGGTGACGCCGGCACGACCGGCTCGCCCCGGCCGGCAGCCCGGGCCGCGCCGACGACCGTGGCACGGTCGGCCGGGTCGAGGGGCGGCTCGGACGCCAGGCCGGCGTGGCCGGGTCCGCCGCCCGTCACCTCCGGTGCCACCTCGGCCTCGGCGGAGGTACGGCGGGCCGCGCGCCAGGCCGGCAGGTAGAGCGGCGCGGCCACGGCGAGCACCACCCCGCCGACGATCATGGCGACGCCGACGCTCGTGGCGTCGGCCAGCGCGGTGAGCGTGACCGCGCCGAGCGCGCCGGCCGGCTGGCCGGCCATCGAGTTGAGCGACAGCACGCTCGTCCGGTACGGGCCGTCGACCTGCCGGTGCAGCAGTCCCATGTGCAGCGGGTTCGACGCGCCGTGCACGGTGTAGCAGGCCAGGTACGCGATGAGGATGCCGACCGGACCAGCCAGCAGGCCCATGCCGACCACCGTCACGCCCTGGAGGATCCGCATCAGCGCGGCGGCCGGGGCGGCGCCGAGGCGGCGCAGCAGGAACGGGGTGAGCGCGGCGCCGGCGGCGTTGGCGAGCCAGGCCGCCGTGCCGGCGGGGCCGAGCAGCGCCGCGGCGCGGTCCGGGTCACCGAGCACCTCGGCGAGGCGTACCGGGAGCAGCGACTCGAAGGTGACCATGCCGAAGCCCCAGAACAGCTCGACGGCGACCAGGGCCAGCAGTACCCGGTTGCGGCGCAGCAGCCCGACGGCCTGCCCGACCATGCGGGGCGCGTCGACGACCGAGGCGCGCAGCGCGGCCGGGCCGGACGCGGGCCGCCGCTCGGCCATCAGCGCCAGCAGGGCCACGATGGAGACCGCTTGGAGCACGGCGGCGACGATCACCGGCAGGGCCAGCGCGCTGACCGGGCCGAGCGGGCCGAGCGCGACCAGGCCGCCGCTGAGCAGCGCGCCGGCACCGATGGCGACGCCGACCACGGTGCCCGCCCAGCCGAGGCCGCGCTCGTACTCGGCTTTCGGGTCGGCGGCGAGCGTGGCGTCGACGTACCAGGATTCCAGCGGGCCGCTGTCGAGCGCCCGGTAGACGCCCTGCAACGCCCAGACCAGGAAGAACATCCAGAACGAGTCGGCCACCGCCATGAGCGCCAGCGAGCCGAGGCCGATGACCCAGGCGGTGACCAGCACCGGCTTGCGGCCGAGCGCGTCGGCGAAGCCGCCGGTGGGCAACTCCAGCGCCAGCACGACGAGGCCCTGCGCGGTGGCGACCAGGCCGATCTGGGACAGCGTGAGCCCGCGCTCCTGCATCAGCAGGATCATCACCGGCATGAGCAGGCCGCTTGGTAACCAGCGCAGGCCGTACAGCGTGAGGTAGCGGATCCGGATCTGGCGTACGGACAGCGCGGTCACGGCTTCTCCTCGGCAGGCGGCGGGGTGGACCGCGGGTAGGCGGCGTCCATCGGGAGGGCGGCGAGGTAGAGCTGCACCGTCTCGGCGTCGGGGTCGTCGGGGTCGGTGGCGTCGCGGTGCCGCTCGAAGACCGCGAAGACCTCCTCCTGGATCGCCTTGAGGCGGTCGACCGGAATCCGCATGAAGAAGTCGCCCATGCCGAACGCGTCGCGCCAGGCCGGCGACCACTGGTGCCGCTGGGCGAACCAGCGTTCGGCGTGCCCGGCGAAGAAGCGGACGTAGTCCGCCTCGATCCACTCGATGGCCGCCCGCGCGTCGGGGTCGTCGTCGAAGTCGCTGGATTCCCAGTTGGTGACGTCGTGCGCGGCCCGCCAGTAGCGCTGGCGGCCGGTGCCGAGGCTCGGGTCCTCCACCACGAGGCCCACCTCGGCGAGTTGGCGCAGGTGGTAACTGGTCGCGCCGCTGTTGGTGCCGAGCGCCTCGGCGAGGGCGGTGGCGGTGGCCGGGCCGCCCACGCGCAGCGCCCCGACCAGCCGCATGCGCAGCGGTTGGGCCAGGGCACGAACCTGGCGGTGGTCGATGTGTACGGTGCGCTCCGTCTTCTCCTCCATGGGATGCACAATATCTGTGCACACTTTCCGTGCACAAGATGCTTGCAAAGAAACTGTGCAACTAGCCGTACAGCTCGGTGATCCCTCGCAGGCGGGTCCGCAGCAGCCCGGCGGCACGGGCGGAGTCCAGCACCACCTCACCCGGGCGGTGCAGCCCGGCGGCGGCGATCGTGGTCGTCCGCAGCCCGCCCGCGTCGACGCCGTCGTGCCGGGCCACCAGCAGCCCGAGCTCGGCCCGGCTCACCGCGTCCGGCCCGGCCACGTTGAGCAGCCCGGCGTAGTCCCCCGGCACCAGCTCCAGCACCGCGGCGGCGAGGTCGGCGACGTGCACCGGGCAGCGCAGCTCGTCGGTGAACAACGTGGCCCGCCCGGCCAGCGCGTCCCGGCAGAGCTGGATCTGCTTGCTGCCCTCCCCCACGATCAGCGAGGTACGCACCACCGCCGCGCCCGGGTCCACCGCCCGCACGGCCGTCTCCGCCGCCGCCTTCGCCGCCCCGTACGGGTGCAGCGGCGTGGGCACGTCCTCGTCCGCGTACGCCTTCGGCCGCCCGGCGTGCAGCGCGTCGCTGGACAGGTGCACCAGCCGGGCGCCCACCTCGGCGGCGGCTACCGCGATGTGGGCCGCCCCGTCCGCCGTGACCGCCCAGTCGTCGTACCGGTAGGGGGTGGCGACGACCGCGTCGGGGCGTACCCGGGTCAGCAGCTCACGCACGGCGGCGCGGTCGGTCACGTCGAGCCGGTGCGGCGCGACGCCGGGAGCCGTGACGGCGTTCGAGTGGTACGTGCCGGTCACCCGGTGCCCGGCGGCGACCGCCTGCCGGCACACCTCGGCGCCGAGGAAGCCGCTGGCTCCCACCACGAGCAGGTGCATCTGTCCCCCTGATATCGAAAAGGCCCGCGTCATCATGACGCGGGCCTTTCGACAGGGCTGGATCAGGTGGGGTCGGCCACCGGGGCGGCCGGGCCCGCCGTACCGGCGTGCGGACCGGCCGGGGCCTTCGGCTTGGCGTCGATGCCGGCCTCGGCGCGCTGCTGCCCGGTGATCGGGGTGGGCGCGCCGGTCAGCGGGTCGAAGCCGCCCCGGGTCTTCGGGAACGCGATCACCTCGCGGATCGAGTCGGCGCCGGCCAGCAGCATGCAGACCCGGTCCCAGCCGAACGCGATGCCGCCGTGCGGCGGGGCGCCGTACTTGAACGCCTCCAGCAGGAAGCCGAACTTGTCCTGCGCCTCGTCGGCGGTGATGCCGAGCAGGTCGAACACCCGCTGCTGCACGTCGCCGCGGTGGATACGGATCGAGCCGCCGCCGATCTCGTTGCCGTTGCAGACGATGTCGTACGCGTACGCCAGCGCCCGGTCCGGAGCGGACTCGAACCGGTCCACCCACTCGGCGTTCGGCGAGGTGAACGGGTGGTGCACGGCGGTCCAGCCGCCCGCTCCGCCGTTCTCCTGGTCGGAGGTCGGCTCGAACATCGGCGCGTCCACGACCCAGCAGAACGCCCAGGCGCTCTCGTCGATCAGGTTCGACCGCTTGGCGATCTCGATGCGGGCCGCGCCGAGCAGCTCCTGCGCCTCGCGGGTGTTGGTGCTGGCGGCGAAGAAGATCGCGTCGCCGGGCTTCGCGCCGACCGCGTCGGCCAGGCCGGACAGGTGCGCCTCGGACAGGTTCTTCGCCACCGGGCCGCGCGCCTCGCCGGTCTCGGCGTCCAGCACCACGTACGCCAGGCCCCGCGCGCCACGCGCCTTGGCCCAGTCCTGCCAGCCGTCCAGCTCCTTGCGGGTCTGCGCCGCGCCACCGGGCATGACCACGGCGCCGACGTAGCCACCCGCGTCGATCGCGCCGGCGAACACCCGGAAGTCGGTGCCACGCAGGTACTCGGTCAGCTCGGTCAGCTCCACGCCGTAGCGCAGGTCCGGCTTGTCCGAGCCGTACCGGGACATGGCGTCGTGCCAGGTGATGCGCGGGATCGGCCGGGTGATCTCGTAGCCGGCGAGGTCCTTCCACAGCGCCGAGACGATCGCCTCGCCGAGGTCGATCACGTCGTCCTCGGTGACGAACGACATCTCGATGTCGAGCTGGGTGAACTCCGGCTGCCGGTCGGCGCGGAAGTCCTCGTCGCGGTAGCAGCGGGCGATCTGGTAGTACCGCTCCATGCCGCCGACCATGAGCAGCTGCTTGAACAGCTGCGGCGACTGCGGCAGCGCGTACCAGCTACCCGGCTGCAGGCGCACCGGCACCAGGAAGTCGCGCGCGCCCTCCGGGGTGGAGCGGGTCAGCGTCGGCGTCTCGATCTCCAGGAAGTCCCGCTCGTGCAGCACGCCGCGGGCGATCTGGTTGGCCCGCGAGCGCAGCCGCATGGCCTTGGCCGGGCCGCCCCGGCGCAGGTCCAGGTAGCGGTACTTGAGCCGGATGTCGTCGCCGGCCTCGATCTGGTCGTCCACCGGCAGCGGCAGCGGCGCGGCCTCGGAGAGCACCTCCAGCGCGGACGCGGTCACCTCGATCTCGCCGGTCGGCAGGTCCGGGTTCTCGTTGCCCTCGGGGCGGCGGGTCACCTCGCCGGTGACCTTGACGCAGAACTCGTTGCGCAGCGCGTGCGCGTCCTCCTCGCGGAAGACCACCTGCACGACGCCGGAGGCGTCGCGCAGATCGACGAAGATGACACCGCCGTGGTCGCGCCGGCGGGCCACCCACCCGGCGAGCGTCACCGTCGAGCCGGCGTCCGCGGCGCGCAGGCTTCCGGCATTGTGGGTACGGATCACGGCTGGCGTCTCCTCAATCTGGTCCACGACTGCTTTCCGCATTCTGTCAGGGCGGGCGGGCCCGCTCCCCGGCACCCGTCGAGCCCGGCCCGTCCCGGGGACGCGGCGAAAGCGCGTCGAGGGCCGGGTCCGGCGGTTTACCGTGGCCGGGTGCGTGCCGTACCCAGCTGGGCCGTGGCCACCGCGGCCGCCGCGCCCGCACTGCTGGTGGCGGGCTGGACGGTCGCGGGCGCCCGCCAGGGGCCGGAATACGACCCGGTGCGGGACACGATCAGCGAGCTGGCCGGCGAGGGCGCTACCGATCCGTGGTTGATGGGCGGCGCGCTGGTGCTGCTCGGCTGCTGCTACGCCGCCACCGCCGCCGCGCTGCACGCCGCCGGGCTGCCGAGCCGCTTCTTGCTCGTGCTCGGCGGGCTGGCCACCGTCGCGCTCATCGCGTTCCCCCGCCCGCAGGTGGGTGGCTCCCCGGCGCACGGCGTGATCGCCACAGTGGCGGTGCTCGCGTTGTCGCTCTGGCCGGCCGGGTCGGCGCTGCGCCTGCCCCGGAGAGTGCCGCGTGCGGTGGCCGCCTCCCCGGCGGGCCGGCCGCCGTGGGCGTTCCGCCGGCCGGTGGCGCTGGCCGTCACCGCGGTGCTGCTGGCGTTGTTCGGCTGGTCGGTGGTGGAGGTGACGGGCGGCTCCCGGACCGGGCTGGCCGAGCGGGTGGCAGCGCTCGCCGTGACGCTCTGGCCGCTGGCGGCGGTGCTGTCCGCGCGGCGGGCCCACCGGCACTGGACGGCCCGGCCGACCCGGCCGCCGCGCCCGGACGCGCCGCCGGTCAGTCCGGGCCGCCGGGAGGCGGGCGCCTGATCGGGTACGCGGAACGGGCCGCCGGTCACCCGGCGGCCCGTTCACTGCGGTGCGCGGATCAGAAGACGCTCACGCCGTAACGGCTGAGGGCTTCGGTGACGGGCTGGAAGTAGGTGGTGCCACCGGTGCGGCAGTTGCCGCTACCACCGGAGGTGAGGCCCAGCGCGGTGGTGCCGGCGAACAGCGAGCCGCCGCTGTCGCCCGGCTCGGCGCAGACGTTGGTGCGGATGAGGCCGGAGACGCTGCCCTCGGCGTAGTTCACGGTCGCGTTCAGCGCGCTGACGCTGCCGCTGCGCAGGCCGGTGGTGCTGCCGGAACGGCGGACGGACTGGCCGACGTAGGCGTTGCCGGCCGAGGTGATGTCCTGGAAGCTGCCGTTGTACAGCGACACGTTGCCGGCCGCGTTGGCCGAGTTGTTGTGCCGGACGATGCCGTAGTCGTTGCCCGGGAAGCTGGTGCCGGTCCGGGTGCCGAGCAGGCTGGTCTGCCCGGAGTTGCTGTACCAGCTCGACGAGATGTTCGTGCAGTGGCCCGCGGTGAGGAAGTAGTAGGTCGAGCCGCTGCGGACGTTGAACCCGAGCGAGCAGCGGCCACCGCCGCCGGCGTAGATCGCCTGGCCGCCGGAGATCCGGGTGCTCAGCACGCCGGCCTCGGCCTCGATGCGGATCGCGCCGTTGTGACGGGCGGCGGCGGCCTTGACCCGCTCCAGCTTGGCACCGGTGACGGTGCTGTCGACGGAGACGACGACCTGGTTCGTGGCCGGGTCGGTCCACCAGGCGGTGCCGGGGATCTTGGCGGAGCGCTCCAGCTCGCCGGTGGCGGCGTTGAGCTTGTCCGCGCCGCGCGCCACGATCTTCGGGATAGCGCCGGCGGCGCGTACCTGGCGGGCGGTGGCGGTGTCGGTCACCGTGACGATCATCGCGCCGCTGGCGTCGGCGTACGTGCCGGCCGCGCGGGCGCCGAGCTTCTCGACGAGGGTGGCGGCGGCGTCCGGCGAGAGGGCCGCGGGGGCGGCCTGCGCGGGGGCGCTGAGCAGCGAGCCGGTGACCAGGGTGCCGGCGACGGCGACTGCGGCGGCGCGGCGGAGCGTGGACCTCGTGGGTCGCATGTAACAACCTCCGAATGGGGGTGAACGGGCGCTGTCATGGGGGCGCGCCCGAGGGCAACCCGGGCGACCTGGGGAAACCGCCCGAGTGCCCAAAGTATTCACACATTTAAGATCGTAAGCAAGACATGGCTTTGCCCTAATTCGCACCCGCGCTCGATGTAACGCCTGAGCAACAACATCGACTCAAGGTGTCAGAGCCGGGGATCGACCCGCGTCGACAGCGGCACGCTGCGCTGCGAGGGCACCGTGCTCCAGCGGGGCCGCCGTACCGCCCTGGCCGAGGCCCGCCTGACAGACCCGGCAGGCCGCCTGGTAGCCCACGCCACCTCAACCTGCCTGATCTTCCCCCTCCCCTGACCCGCCCCACCCTCCCCCATCCCCGGCGATCTTGCAGTTACGGCCCCCGCAAACGCCGTGAAACGGGCGCCGTGGGGGCCGTAAGTGCAAGATCGCGCGGGAGAGGGGCGGGGTCAGGCCTGGGTGGTGGCGGCTACTCGGGCGGCGCGGGCGGCGCGGCGCTCCTCGAAGCGGGACGCCTGGGTCTCCAGGGTGTCAATGTGGGCGGCGATCTGGTCGCGGGCGGCCTCGCCGTCGGCGTTCAGACCGGTCACCTCGAACAGGTTCCACTGGCGCAGCACCGGCATCACCACGTCGTCGCGGTGCTGGCGCAGGTCGTAGATGCCGGCCAGCGCGATTGCCACCGACTTGCGGGCGAAGCCGTCGATGCCCACGCCCGGCATCTGGAAGTTGGCCAGCACGTCGGCGACCGCGCGCATGGCCTGCGACGGCGCCAGCTCGAACGCCGCGCCGAGCAGGTTGCGGTAGAAGACCATGTGCAGGTTCTCGTCCGCTGCGACCCGGGCCAGCAGCGCCTCGCACGTCGGATCGCCGGTGGCCCGGCCGGTGTTGCGGTGCGAGATGCGGGTGGCCAGCTCCTGGAACGACACGTACGCCAGCGAATGCAGCATCTCCTGGTCGTGCACGTTCTGGTAGCCCGCCGACATGTGCACCATGCGGGCCCGCTCCAGCGCCACCGGGTCCACCGCCCGGGTCACCGTGAGGTAGTCGCGGATCGCCGTGCCGTGCCGCCCCTCCTCGGCGGTCCACCGGTGCACCCAGGTGCCCCACGCGCCGTCACGCCCGAACAGGGTGGCGATCTCGTGGTGGTACGAGGGCAGGTTGTCCTCGGTGAGCAGGTTGACGATCAGCGCCGTCCGGGCCACCTCGGGCAGCGTCGAGTCCTCCGGCGACCAGGCCTCGCCGCCCAGCGGCCCGTCGAAGGTGCGGCCCTCGCTCCACGGCACGTACTCGTGCGGGAACCACTCCTTGGCCAGCGACAGGTGGCGGTCGAGGTTCTTCTCGACCACCGGCTCGAGTTCGGTGAGCAGAGCGGTCTGGCTGAGCACGGTCACGACGTTCTCCCTACGGTGGCGTAACTTACGCCACCGTAGGTCGAAACGTCTTCAGACGCCAGTGCCGGCCGGGCCGACCAGCGGCTTCAGGTCCGCCCGGGGCGGCGTCCACTCCCCCGCCGAGGCGGCCACCTGCTCGCCGGAACGGATGTCCTTGACCTCGTCGCCGTCCGCGCCGGGGAACCAGACGTACGGGATGCCGCGCCGCTCGGCGTACCGGATCTGCTTGCCGAACTTGGCCGCCGACGGGGACACCTCGGTCGGCACACCCCGCGAGCGCAGCGCCGCCGCGACCCCGTCGCTGGCCGCCCGGTCCTCCTCGGCGGTGACCGCCACCAGCACACAGGTCGGCACCGAACGGGACACCGCCAGCGCCTCGGCGCCGAACAGCAGGCCGAGCAGCCGGGTCACCCCGATCGAGATGCCCACCCCGGGGAACCGGACGTTGCCGGAGCTGGCCAGGTTGTCGTACCGGCCGCCGGAGCAAATCGAGCCGAACCGCTCGTAGCCGATCATCTGCGTCTCGTAGACCGTACCGGTGTAGTAGTCCAGGCCCCGCGCGATGCGCAGGTCGGCCACGCAGAGGCCGGGCGCGTGCGCGGCGGCCGTCTCCACCACGGCGGTCAGCTCCGCGACGCCCTCGTCCAGCAGCGGGTCGCTCACCCCGAGCGCGCGCACCGCGTCGGCGAAGGAGGCGTCCGGCGCGGAGATCTCGGCCAGCGACAGCACGGCCTTGGCCTGCGCCTCGCTCGCCCCGGCGGTCTCGGCCAGCAGCTCCGTCACCTTGGCCGGCCCGATCTTGTCGAGCTTGTCGACGGCGCGCAGCGCCGCCTCCGCGTCGGTCAGCCCGATGCCCCGGTAGAAGCCCTCGCAGATCTTGCGGTTGTTGACCTGGATGCGCACCGGCGGGATCGGCAGCGACCGCAGCGCGTCGCCGATGACCAGTGGCATCTCCGCCTCGTACTGCGCCGGCAGCGTGTCCCGGTCGACAATGTCGATGTCGGCCTGGAGGAACTCCCGGTACCGGCCCTCCTGCGGGCGCTCACCCCGCCACACCTTCTGGATCTGGTAGCGGCGGAACGGGAACTGCAGCTTGCCGGCGTTCTCCAGCACGTAGCGGGCGAACGGCACGGTCAGGTCGAAGTGCAGGCCGAGCGCGTCGTCCCCGGCCGGCCCGTCGGCGTCGGCCTGCAACCGGCGCAGCAGGTAGACCTCCTTGGAGGTCTCCCCCTTCCGCAGCAACTGATCCAGCGGCTCCACCGAGCGGGTCTCCAGTGGCGCGAAGCCGTACAGCTCGAACGTGGTGCGAATGCGATCGAGAACGAACTGCTCGATCATCCGCTGCGCCGGCGTCCACTCGGGGAAGCCGGAAATGGGCGTGGGCTTGCTCATCACGAACTCCTTGGGAACCCGCGCGGGCGCGGGTGAGGGTCTAGAGGCCTCGGGTGGGCGCTGCCGGGCGCGCGCCGCCGACGCCCGCCACCTCGACGAGGTACGGGTTGGTCGCGCGCTCGCGGCCGATCGTGGTCGCGGGGCCGTGGCCGGGCAGGACGACTGTGTCGTCGGCCAGCGGGAGCACCTTGTCCCGCAGGCTCGACAGCATGCGGGGCATGCTGCCGCCCGGCAGGTCGGTGCGGCCGATCGAGCCGGCGAACAGCACGTCACCGGAGAGGCAGATCTGCTCGGCCTCCCAGGGCGAGCCGGCGCCGGGCAACCGGAACAGCACCGACCCGCCGGTATGGCCGGGGGCATGGTCGACGGTGATCTCCAACCCGGCCAGCGACAGCGTCGCGCCGTCGGTCAGCTCGGCCACGTCGTCCGGCTCGGCGTACGGCAGCCGGCCACCGAACAACTGGGTCAGGTCCATCGACAGCGCCTTGCTCGGGTCGGCCAGCAGCTCCCGGTCGTCCGGGTGGACGTAGGCGGGGATGCCCCGCGCGTCGCAAACCGGGGCGACGGAGAAGGTGTGGTCCAGGTGGCCGTGGGTGAGCAGCACGGCGGCCGGGTGCAGGCGGTGCTCGGCGAGCACGGCGTCGAGCCGGTCGAGCACCCCGATGCCGGGGTCGACCACCACGCACTGCTCCCCCGGAGCGGTCGCCACCACGTAGCAGTTGGTGCCGAAGGCGTCCGCGGGAAAGCCGGCCACGAGCACGTCGCTCCCCTTTCCGTCCGGTCGTCGTCACCTTCAGCCTAGTCGTAGCGGCCAGCGAGTTCCGTCCGCCACCACCACCGCCCAGCGGGCCCCGGCTGAGACGGCGGGACCTCGTACACGACATTCACAGTCGCTACCCGTACACTCTGGCGGGCGTGTGGCGTGGCGCACCCCGACCGGAACGGCGGCCGGCGCCCGGCGCCGGCGGCGATTCAGGCAGAGGAAGGGGAGCGCACGTGGCTTCCAGCAGGGACCGGCAGCGCAAACTGGCGCGGGCCAAGCTTGACCGGCAGCTCGCCCGGCGGGCGGCGGTCGCGAAGCGCCGCCGGCAGATC
This sequence comes from Micromonospora echinospora, assembly GCF_014203425.1. Classification (NCBI taxonomy): domain Bacteria; kingdom Bacillati; phylum Actinomycetota; class Actinomycetes; order Micromonosporales; family Micromonosporaceae; genus Micromonospora; species Micromonospora echinospora. Next base: position 3,127,373 of record NZ_JACHJC010000001.1, on the reverse strand, counting down.
CGGGCCGGTGTGGGCGCCGCGGTGGTGCTCGTGCTGATCGTGGCCGGTTCCGCCTGGGCGCTCGGCGCGTTCGACTCGGAGCCGGAGAAGCAGGCCGCCGAGGACGTCTGCCTCTGGACCGCGCAGGACGGCGCCGTCAACACCAACCTCAAGGACGTCGGCGAGCCGCCCACCACGGGCCTGCCCACCTCCGGCACCCGCCCGATGACGATCACCACCAACCAGGGTGGGCCGATCACGGTCGAGCTGGACCAGACCGACGCCCCGTGCGGCGCGGCCAGCCTGAGCTACCTGGCCGGCCGCTCGTTCTTCGACAACACCACGTGCCACGAGATCACCGCAGAGGGCGCGCTGCGCTGCGGCGACCCGACCGGCACCGGCCTCGGCGGCCCGACCTACTCGTTCTTCGACGAGAACGTCCCGAGCGCGCCGGAGCCCAGCCCGTCGGCCTCCCCGGCCCCCGGGCAGCCGGCGACGTACCCGAAGGGCACGGTCGCCATGATCGGCAACCCGCCGGGCAGCAACGGCAGCCAGTTCCTGATCTTCTTCAAGGACGCCAGCCCGGCCAAGCCGGCCTACTCGGTGGTCGGCAAGGTCACCGGCGGGCTCGACGTGGTGGAGAAGATCGGCGCCATGCCGACGGTGGACAATGGCAACGGCGCCAAGGTCAAGCCCAAGACGCAGGTCCTTGTGCAGAGCGTCACCGTCGGCGAGCCCGGCGCGGCTCCGGCCGACAGTCCCGCGCCCTCGCCGAGCGCCAGCGCGGGCTGAGAACACAGGCGAGCCGGCGGCGTGCCGCCGGTGCGATCCAGACGTGACCCGGCGCGCGCGCCGACCCCATACGCAGCAGGTGAGGAGTGACCTTGACGTCCACCAGAGACCGCCAGCGCGCGGCGGCGCGAGCCAAGCTCGAGCGGGAGATGGCGGAGCGGGCCGGTAAGGCCCGCAAGCGCCGGCAGACCCAGGCGATCGTCGGCGCCGCGGCCGTGCTGGTGCTCGTCGTGGCCGGCACGGTGTGGCTGGCCACCTCGCTCGGCGGCGACGACGACGAGCAGACGGGCGGCGCCACCACCGCCGACGCCGTGCAGTGCGCGTACACGGAGGTGCCCAAGGAGGGCCGGCCGCCGCAGATCAAGGACGTCGGGCTGCCGCCGACCCAGCAGGCCGGCAAGGGCAGCCAGACGATGACGATCGACACCAACCTGGGCCCGATCACCGCCAAGATCGACCGCGCCGCCGTGCCCTGCACCGCCGGCAGCTTCACCCACCTGGCGGAGAAGGGCTTCTTCGACAACACCAAGTGCCACCGGCTGGTGACCCAGGGCATCCAGGTCCTCCAGTGCGGCGACCCGAGCGCCACCGGCAAGGGCTGGCGGGACACCGACGGCACCGGCGGGCCGAGCTACAACCTGGCCGAGGAGAACCTCCCCACCAACAAGCGCCCGCCGTACCCGGAGGGTGTCATCGCGATGGCCAACTCCGGGCAGCCGGGCAGCACCGGCAGCCAGTTCTTCATCGTGTACGGCGACTCGTCGCTCGACCCGAACTACACGGTGCTGGGCACCATCACCGGTGGCATGGACGTGGTGAAGCAGGTCGCCGCGGCCGGTGACGACGGCGCGTTCGCCAAGCAGGCCGGCGGTGGTCACCCGAAGAAGGAGATCACCATGACCAAGGTGACCATGAGCCCGATCCAGGGCGGCTGAGGCCCTCCCGGTTACGACGACGAAGCGCCCGCCGGCTGATCCCAGCCGGCGGGCGCTTTCGCGTGCGTGGGGTGGCTCAGGCCCCGGAGGTGACCCGGTACGCGTCGAACACGCCGTCGACCTTCCGGACGGCGGCCAGCAGGTGCCCGAGGTGCTTCGGGTCGGCCATCTCGAAGCTGAACCGGCTGACCGCCACCCGGTCCCGGGTGGTGGTCACGGTCGCGGAGAGAATGTTCACCCGCTCCTCGGACAGCACCCTCGTCACGTCGGCGAGCAGCTTGTGCCGGTCCAGCGCCTCGACCTGGATGGCGACCAGGAACGTGGAGGCGGAGGTGAGCTTCCAGCTGACCTCGACCACCCGCTCGGGCTGGGCGCGCAGGTCCTCGGCGTTGGCGCAGTCGTCCCGGTGCACGCTCACCCCGCCGGAGCGGGTGACGAAGCCGAACACCGAGTCCGGCGGCACCGGCGTGCAGCAGCGGGCCAGCTTGATCCAGACGTCGCTGACGCCGCGGACGACAACGCCCGGGTCGGCGCTGCTCTGCCGGCTGCGCGGCGGCCGGGTGGCGACGGCGGTCTCGGCGATGTCCTCCGCCGCGCCCTCCTCGCCGCCGTAAGAGGCCATCAGCTTCTGCACCACCGACTGCGCGGAGACCTGGCTGTCGCCGACCGCCGCGTACAGCGACGCCACGTCGGGCAGATGCAGGTCCCGGGCGATCGCCATCAGGTTGTCGGAGGTGAGCATCCGTTGCAACGGCATGCCCTGCTTGCGCATCGCCTTGACGATCGCGTCCTTGCCGGCCTCGATCGCCTCCTCGCGCCGCTCCTTGTTGAAGTACTGGCGAATCTTCGTACGCGCGCGCGGGCTCTTGACGAAGCCGAGCCAGTCCTGCGTCGGGCCGGCCGTGTCGGACTTCGACGTGAAGATCTCGATCACGTCGCCGTTGGACAGCGTCGACTCCAGCGGCACCAGCTTGCCGTTGACCCGCGCGCCGATGCACTTGTGCCCGACCTCGGTGTGCACCGCGTACGCGAAGTCCACCGGCGTCGACCCGGTCGGCAGCGGGATGACGTCGCCCTTGGGCGTGAAGACGTACACCTCCTGGCTGGACAGGTCGAACCGCAGCGCGTCCAGGAACTCGCTCGGGTCCGCCGCCTCGCGCTGCCAGTCCAGCAGCTGCCGCAGCCAGGTCATCTCGTCGATGTGCGCCGGCGGGCCCACCACCGGGGTGCCCTTGTGCTCCTTGTACTTCCAGTGCGCGGCGATGCCGAACTCGGCGGTGCGGTGCATCGCGTACGTGCGGATCTGCATCTCCACCGGCTTGCCGGTGGGCCCGATCACAGTCGTGTGCAACGACTGGTACATGTTGAACTTGGGCATGGCGATGTAGTCCTTGAACCGGCCCGGCACCGGCTGCCAGTTGGCGTGGATGACCCCCAGCGCCGCATAGCAGTCGCGCACCGTGTCGACCAGGATCCGCACACCCACCAGGTCGTAGATGTCGTTGAAGTCCCGCCCTCGCACGATCATCTTCTGGTAGATCGAGTAGAGGTGCTTCGGCCGCCCGGTCGTCTCCGCCTTGATCTTGGCGGCCTTCAGGTCGGTGGACACCTTCTGGGTCACCTGGCGCAGCAGCGCCTCACGCTGCGGCTGGTGCTCCCCGATCAGCCGGTTGATCTCCTCGAACCGCTTCGGGAACAGCGTGCCGAAGGCGAGATCCTCCAGCTCCCACTTGATCGTGTTCATACCGAGGCGGTGCGCCAGCGGCGCCAGGATCTCCAGCGTCTCCTTGGCCTTCTGCTCCTGCTTCGGGCGCGGCAGGAAGGTCAGGGTCCGCATGTTGTGCAGCCGGTCGGCCAGCTTGATCACCAGGACCCGGGGGTCCTTCGCCATCGCGACGACCATCTTGCGGATGGTCTCGGCCTTGGCCGCGTCGCCGAGCTTGACCTTGTCGAGCTTGGTGACGCCGTCGACGAGCAGCGTGACCTCGCCGCCGAAGTCGGCGCGCATCTGGTCGAGCGTGTACTCGGTGTCCTCGATGGTGTCGTGCAACAGCGCCGCGACCAGCGTGGTGGTGTCCATGCCCAGGTTCGCCAGGATGGTCGCCACCGCGAGCGGGTGCGTGATGTAGGGGTCACCGGACTTGCGGTACTGCCCCGAGTGCCACCGCGCGGCCGTGTCGAAGGCGCGCTGCAGCAGCCGGGCGTCGGCCTTGGGGTGGTTCTCCCGGTGGGTGGCGATCAGCGGCTCCAGCACCTCGCTGACCTGCGAGGTCTGCCAGGGCGCGTTGAACCGGGCCAGCCGGGCGCGTACCCGCCGGCCGGTGGGCGCGTTGGAGAGCGCGAACCCGCCGCTGGTCGTCGGGTCACCGGAACTCTCGGTCGGGAACGGCACCACGACCGCCCCGCCGTCGGCCGTCGCGTCGGGCGCGCCGCCGGTGGCACCGGTCGCCCGGGCCTGCGGGTTGCCGCTGCGCTCGGTCACCGAGCCGTCCGCGTCGCCTGTCGGGTGCACCGTGCCCTCCACCGGAGGGACGACATCGTGGGACACCGGCCTCCTCACCGCTCGCCGGGATGCGCCGGCCGTTCGGCCGACGTCTCGTGCAACCAGCCCGGGGGCCGGTGTTGTTCCGCGGCTCCGGGGCGGGCCCCGGCGCCTGCGCCGCCCCGGACACCTCGGCCGGGTCGGGCAAAGCGCAATGCTACCCGTACGCAGGGTACGCCACCGCTCCCCCGGACGGTCGGCGCCGACCGGCCCGACGGCCGGTCGGGATCAAACGGTCAACAGGGCGTGCACCGGGCGCGGCGCGAGCCGCTTACGGCCTTCGAGGAAGCCCAGCTCCAGCAGCACGGTGAACCCGGCCACCGTCCCGCCGGCGCGTTCCACCAGGTCGAGCGTGGCCTCGGCGGTCCCGCCGGTGGCGAGCACGTCGTCGAGCACCAGGACCCGGTGGCCCGCGGTGAAGGCGTCCTGGTGCACCTCCAGCGTCGCCTCGCCGTACTCCAGCGCGTAGGAGGCGGAGTGCGTGGCCCGGGGCAGCTTGCCGGCCTTGCGCACCGGCACCACGCCGACCCCGGTGGCGTACGCGACGGCCGCGGCGAGGACGAACCCGCGCGCCTCGATGCCGGCGACGGTGTCGAACGAGTCGCGCCCGTGGTACGCGATGATGCCGTCGATCACCTCACGGAACGCCGCGCCGTCGGCGAACAGCGGCATCAGGTCCTTGAACATGACACCCGGCTTGGGGAAGTCCGGCACGTCCAGCAACCGGCTGGCGACGAGCTGGGCGGCCTCCGGGCCGCTGTCTCCGCGTACGCCCGTGGTGTGGGTCTCCGTCACAGTGCGTCCCATGTCCTCTCGAAACGACGACGGCGTCCGTCATGCCGTGACATCAGCATGACGGACGCCGTCGTCGCGATTGCGTCCGGCCCTACGGTCAGCGGCGCTTGCCGCCGGGCCGGTTGCCGCCACCGCCCGCGGGTCGGCCGCCGCGGGCGCCGCTGGGACGCTTGCCGGCCGGGCGGGCGCCGACCTTGGGGGCGGCGCCGGCGAGCGCGGCGGCATCCGGGTCGATCGGCGCGTCGGCGTCGGCGTCGGCGGCCGGGGCGGCGCGCGTGGCGCCCTTCGGGGTGATCTCGCCCCGGGCCAGGGCGGCCCGGCGGGACTGCACCCGCTTGTTGTGCGCGCTGATCCGCGGGTCCATGTTCTTCAGCAGCACCAGCAGCGGGGTGGCCAGCACGATCGAGGTCAGGAACGCCACCGCCATACCGACGAACAGCACCAGGCCGAGGTCCTTCAGCGTGCCCGCGCCGAGCAGGCCGGCGCCGATGAAGAGCAGGCCGCCGACCGGCAGCAACGCCACCACCGAGGTGTTCAGCGACCGCATGAGGCTCTGGTTGAGCGCCAGGTTGGACGCCTCGCCGTAGGTGACGTTGTTGTTCGCGGTGATGCCGCGTGTGTTCTCCTGCACCTTGTCGAAGACCACCACCACGTCGTAGAGCGCGAAGCCCAGGATCGTGAGGAAGCCGATGATCGTCGACGGGGTGACCTCGAAGTTCACCAGCGAGTAGATGCCGGCGGTGAGGATCAGGTTGGTCAGCAGCGAGATGATCGCAGCGACCGCCATCCGCCACTCGAAGCGCAGCACCAGGTAGATCGACACCACCGCGATGAAGATCAGCAGACCGAGGAAGGCGCGGGAGGTGACCTGGCTGCCCCACGCCTCGGAGACCTGGCTGCCGCTGATCTGGTCGGCCTGGATGCCGAACTCCTCCGCCATCGCGGCCTTGGCCGCGTTGGCCTGCTCGGCGCTGAGCTGCCCGGTGCGCATCTCGTAGAACTCGCCGCTGGTGCTGCCGACCTTCTGCGCGCTCACCACCTCGACGCCGGGCGCCTCGTCGGCCAGCACCTCGTCGACGGTCTGCTCGGCCCGGTCCAGCGTGCCGACGCTGGCCGGCACCTGGAACGTGTTGCCGCCGGCGAACTCGATGCCGAGCTTGAAGCCGCTGATCGCGAAGCTGAGCACCGCGATCAGGACCAGGACGCCCGCCACGCCGAACCACAGGTTCCGGCGGCCGACGATGTTGAGATCCGCCTCGCCCCGGTAGAGCCGGGCGGCCAGACCACTCTTAGCCATCTCAGGCCTCCTTGACACGCGGGTTGCGGGCGGTGCCCGACTCGGCCGACCGGGCCGGCAGCGCCCGGCCCAGACCGCTGACCCGCGGCGACAGGAACGCCCGGGTACGGGCGAACATCGTCATGATCGGGTGGCGGAAGAGGAACACGACGACCAGGTCGAGCACGGTCGCCAGGCCGAGCGCGAAGGCGAAGCCCTTCACCGCGCCGACCGACACGATGTAGAGCACCACTGCCGACATCAGCGTGATCGCGTTCGCCGAGATGATCGTCCGGCGGGCCCGGATCCAGGCGCGCGGCACCGCGCTCCGTGGACTACGGCCCTCCCGGATCTCGTCCTTCAATCGTTCGAAGTAGATGACGAACGAGTCCGCCGCCACACCGAGCGAGACGATCATTCCGGCGATGCCGGCGAGCGTGAGCGTGAAGCCGATCGAGCGGCCGAGCACCACGAGCGCGCCGAAGACGAGCAGCGCGGAGAGCACCAGGCTCAGGAAGATGACCGAGCCGAGCAGCCGGTAGTAGAAGAACGAGTAGATGATGACGAGCAGCATGCCGATGCCGGCCGCCAGCAGACCCGCCTTGAGGTGGCTGTCGCCGAGCGTCGCGGTGACGTTCTGCTGCTCCTGCGGCTCGAACGTCACCGGCAGCGCGCCGTAGCGGAGCTGGCTGGCGAGCGCGTTCGCCGTCTTGTTGTCGAAGCTGCCGGTGATCTGCGAGTCACCGGTCAGCACGCCCTGGATCTCCGGGGACGAGACGATCCCGTTGTCCAGCACCACGGCGACCCGGCACTTGCCGTCCTGGCCGAGCGCGGTCTGGTCGCAGGCCTGGCCCTCGTTGTTGAACGCCTCGCGGGTCAGCGCGGTCCACTTCTCCTGGCCCTTGCCGGTGAAGTTGAGGCTGACCACCCAGGAGCTGGTCTGGTCGAGCTGGGCGGAGGCGTTCTTGACGTCGGTGCCCAGCACCTTCGCCACGTCGAGCAGGTACTTCGCGCCGGACTCGCAGGCGACCGCCTTCTGCTTCTCGTCCTTGATCGAGGCGGCCGGGCGCTTGTCGAGCTGGGCGCAGGTGATGGTCGGGACGTTGAACTGCATCTCGACCGGCAGGACCGCGATCTCCTGCGGGGTGAGCGTGCCGAACGGCTTGAGCTTGTCGGCGAGCGTCGGGTCCGTGGTGAGGTCGGCCGGGGCCTGCAGGCCCGAGGCGGCGGCCCAGGCGGCCGCGCCGACCTTCTGCTCGACGGCCTTGCGCTGCTGCTCGATGCTCTGCGGCACCGGCTCGGCGCTGGCGCTCGGGGAAGCGGCGCTCGGCGTGGCCGACGGGGTGGCCGGGGCACTGGCGCTCGGCGTCGGGGCCATGCCGCCCTGTCCACCGGCGCTCGGCGACCCGCTGACCTTGGGGCTCGTGGTCGCCTGCGGCGACGCGCTGCCCGACGGCGCCGGGCTGGCGGTCCCGGACGGAGCGACGCTCGGGGTCGGCGCGGGCGCGGCGGCGGCGCCGCTGCCGTCGGTGGCCTTGAGGACCTTGCGGAAGCGCAGCTCGGCGGCGCTGCCGACGTCGGTCAGGTCCCGGTTCTGGCCGGGCAGGGAGATGACGATGTTGCGGTTGCCCTCGGTGACCACCTCGGCCTCGGCCACGCCGTACGCGTTGACCCGGCTCTCGATGATCTGGCGCGCCTCCTCGAGGTTGCCGGCGGTCGGCGGCTTGCCGTCCACGGTGTTTGTGGCCTCGAGCGTCAGCCGGGTGCCGCCGACGAGGTCCAGGCCGAGCCGGGGCTCCAGCCGGTCCTTCCAGCCACCGCTGGCACCGCCCGAGAAGAACACCAAAAGATAGAGGACGACGAAGATGAGCCCGAGCACGGCGAGCTGCCGCCCGGGCCGCATCTGTCCCTGAGGTGGTGCCACGGCTGTCCTGTCTCCCTGTACGGTCGCGCCGCTTCCGCGGCGGCGACAACTGTCGGGCCGGGGGTGTCCGCCCGACTGCTCCGGCGGGTCGGCACCAGCTGACGGCACGCCGACCGGGGCGCGGCACGGGGGCGCCGCACGGCCTGGCCGGGTGCCGGCGCCGGGCGCCGACCCCAACTATCCACTTGTACCGATGATTCCGCTGCCCCGTCCGGGGCACCAGTCACTCCTTGACCGGCTCGGCTTCCTCGGTGATCGTCTCGGCGGCCGGCGCCTCGGCGCGCTTGATCACGCGGGCCACGGCCGGGCGGGCGTACCGGGTCTGCACGCCCGGGGCAACTTCCAGCAGGACGGTCTCGTCCTCGACCGCGGTGACAGTGCCGTGCAGGCCGCCGATGGTGACCACCTCATCGCCCGGGGCCAGGGCGGACTGCATCTGCTCGGCCTCGCGGCGGCGCTTCTGCTGCGGTCGGATCATCATGAAGTACATGACGACGAAGAGCAGAGCGATCATCAGGATCGGCGTCAGACCGCCGGCTCCCCCGCCACTCGCTGCTGCGTAAAGCACGGTGTAGACCTTCCGGTTGGCCTCCGTCCCGGCGCCGGAGGGCGCCGCAGCGGAAGCAGATTCTCACGTCCTGTACAAACCGCGGCGAAGTCTAGTCCCTGCTCCTGAGAAGACCGAATGCGGCACAGATCACGAACGGATCACGGCTGGTCGGTCTGCACCGAGAAGAGATCGGGCCCCGGAGAGGTATCCGCACCAAATGTACCATTCGGCGGGTTGCGGCCCAGATGGCGCCAAGCAGCCTCCGTCGCCACCCGCCCGCGCGGCGTACGCGCCAGCAGGCCGGCCCGCACCAGGAACGGCTCGCAGACCTCCTCGACCGTGTCCGGCTGCTCCCCCACCGCGACCGCCAGCGTGGACAGGCCCACCGGGCCGCCCCGGAACGAGTCGACGAGCGCGGTGAGCACCGCCCGGTCGAGCCGGTCCAGGCCGAGCGCGTCCACGTCGTAGACGGTCAGCGCCGCCCGCGCGGTCTCCAGCGTGACCACGCCCTCGGCGCGCACCTCGGCGTAGTCGCGCACCCGGCGCAGCAGCCGGTTGGCGATGCGCGGGGTGCCCCGGGACCGGCCGGCGATCTCCGCCGCGCCGTCGGCCGTGATCGGCACGCCGAGGATCCGGGCCGACCGGTGCAGCAGCGTCTCCAGGTCGGCCGGCGCGTAGAAGTCGAGATGCGCGACGAAGCCGAAGCGGTCGCGCATCGGCCCGGTCAGCAGGCCGGAGCGCGTGGTGGCGCCGACGAGCGTGAACGGCTCCACGTCGAGCGGGATGGCTGTCGCGCCCGGCCCTTTGCCCACCACCACGTCGACGCGGAAGTCCTCCATCGCGCTGTAGAGCAGTTCCTCGGCCGGCTTGGCGATCCGGTGGATCTCGTCGATGAACAGCACGTCGCCCTCGGCGAGGCTGGTCAGGATCGCGGCCAGGTCGCCGGAGCGCTCGATGGCCGGGCCACTGGTCACCCGGATCCCCGCGCCCAGCTCGGCGGCGACGATGTTGGCCAGGGTGGTCTTGCCGAGGCCGGGCGGCCCCGACAGGAGGATGTGATCGGGCGGGGAGCCTCGCCGCATCGCGCCCTGCAACAGCAGGTCGAGCTGGTCGCGGACCCGGTGCTGGGCGATGAACTCGTCGAGCCGCTTCGGGCGGACGCTGGCCTCCGCGTCCAGTTCGGCGTCGTTCACGTACGCCGAGACCAGGTTCTCGCCGGTCATCCGCGCACGCCCGTCATCGGGTCCGGCCCAGGAGGCGGATGGCCTGCTTGAGCAGCACCGGCACCGGCGGCGTCTCACCGTCGACGGTCTCCGCCACCGCGGCCACCGCCTGCTCGGCCTGGGCGGCCGTCCAGCCCAGCCCGACGAGCGCCTGGCGGACCTGATCCGGCCAGGCGCCGGCGGTCACCCCGGCCGCGCCGTCGGTGCCCACCGGCACCGGGCCGATCCGGTCGCGCAGCTCCAGCACCAGCCGCTCGGCGCCCTTCTTGCCGATGCCCGGCACCCGGGTCAGCGCAGCGGTGTCGGCGTTGGCGACGGCCTTGCGGACCGCGTCCGGCGTGTGCACGGCGAGCACCGCCTGGGCCAGCCGGGGACCGACACCGCTGGCGGTCTGGAGCAGCTCGAACAGCTGCTTGGCGTCGTCGTCGGCGAAGCCGTAGAGCGTGAGCGAGTCCTCCCGGACCACCAGGCTGGTGGCCAGCCGGGCCGGCTGGCCCACGCGCAGCTCGGCGAGCGTGCCGGGGGCGCACTGCACGGCCAGGCCGATGCCGCCCACCTCCACCACCGCGTGATCCGGGCCGGTGGCGGTCACCGTGCCGCGTACGCTCGCGATCATCGCGTCCCTCCTCGTCGGGCCCGTTGCGCGGCCGCGGCCAGCTTGGACCGGGTGCCGCCGCGCCACACGTGACAGATGGCCAGCGCCAGGGCGTCGGCGGCGTCGGCCGGCTTCGGCGGCTCGGGCAGCCGCAGCAGCCGGGTGACCATCGCGGTCATCTGCGCCTTGTCTGCCTGGCCGGAGCCGGTCACCGCCGCCTTCACCTCGCTCGGCGTGTACGTCGTCACCGGCAGCCCGGCCCGGGCCCCGGCGAGCACCGCGACGCCGCTGGCCTGCGCGGTGCCCATCACGGTGCGGACGTTGTGCTGGCTGAACACGCGCTCCACGGCGACCGCGTCCGGCCGGTGCTCGGCGACCAGGTCGGTGAGCGAACGGTCCAGGTGCAGCAGGCGCAGCGGCAGGTCGTCGGCCGGGTCGGTGTAGACCACGTAGTAGGCCACGAGCGTGCAGGGGCGGCCCGGCACACCCTCGACCACGCCGACCCCGCACCGGGTCAGCCCCGGGTCGACGCCCAGCACCCGCACGCCGCCTCCTCCCCGAGCCGCCAGCAGTACGTGTGTTCGACACACCCTACTGGTGCCCGCCGACGGCGGGTCGGCCGGACACGCCGGGCGCGGGCGGTGACGCGGCGCACCACACACGCAGGCGGTGGAGTATGTGTCGCCGCCCCATGTGCCCGGCGGCACCCGGCTCGTACGTTCATGCGCCATGACGGCAGAACCCGTGGTGGTCCCCCACGTCGTACACGTCGACCTGACCGGCCGTACCGCGCTGGTCACCGGCGGCGGCAGCGGCATCGGACGCGCCTGCGCCCTGCGCCTGGCGGCGGCCGGCGCGACAGTGGTGGTGCTGGACCGCGACACGGCGGCGGCCGAGGCGGTGGCCGCCGAGGCCGGTGGCCGGGCGGTGGGGATCGACCTGGCCGACCCGGCGGCGGTGGACCGGCTCGACGTCGACGCCGACATCGTGGTCAACAACGCCGGCCTCCAGCACGTCTCGCCGGTGCAGGACTTCCCGGTCGAGCGCTTCGAGTACATCCAGCGGGTGATGGTCGAGGCGCCGTTCCTGCTGGTGCGCCGGGCGCTGCCCCGGATGTACGCGAACGGCTGGGGCCGGATCGTCAACATCTCCTCGGTGCACGGGCTGCGCGCCTCGCCGTTCAAGGCCGCGTACGTCTCGGCCAAGCACGCGCTGGAGGGCCTGTCCAAGGTGGTCGCGCTGGAGGGCGCCGCGCACGGCGTCACGGCCAACTGCATCAACCCCGCGTACGTGCGCACCGCGCTGGTGGAGAGCCAGATCGCCGACCAGGCGGCCACGCACGGCATCGGCGAGGACGAGGTGGTCGAGAAGATCATGCTGGCCCGGGCGGCGATCAAGCGGCTGATCGAGCCGGAGGAGGTGGCCGAGCTGCTGGCGTACCTGTGCTCCCCGCCCGCCGCGTTCCTCACCGGCGCCTCGATCGCCCTCGACGGGGGCTGGACGGCGAACTAGTGGCGCCCCGCACAATGTCGGTCATGTCGTCGCCGGTCGAGTTCCTGGAGTTGCTGGCGCGCGAGGCAGCCGCGGTCGAGTTCGAGGGTCCGCTCGTCGCCGCGCGCGCCGCCGGGCTGCCCGCCGAGCGGCTGGCCGAGCTGGAGCAGGCGAAGGTGGTGGCGCTGCGGGTGCGGGCGCTGCTGGCCCGCCGGCGCCGCCGGGAGACCGAGCTGTCCGGCCTGTACGACACCGCGAGCGACCTGGCCGGGCTGCGCGACCTGGACGACGTGCTGCGCGCGATCGTGCACCGGGCGCGGATCCTGCTCGGCACCGACGTGGCGTACATGACGCTCAACGACGAGGAGCGCGGCGACACCTACATGCGGGTGACCGACGGCTCGATCTCGGCCCGGTTCCAGCGGCTGCGGCTGGAGCTGGGCGACGGCCTGGGCGGCCTGGTCGCGCAGACCGGCACGCCGTACGTCACCTCGAACTACCAGGAGGACGAGCGGTTCCGGCACACCGGCGAGATCGACGGCGGGGTGGGCGAGGAGGGCCTGGTGGCCATCCTGGGCGTGCCGCTGCGGCTGGGCTCCAGCGTGATCGGCGTGCTGTACGCGGCGAACCGCTCGGCCCGGCCGTTCGCCCGGGAGGAGGTGTCGCTGCTGGTGTCGCTCGCGGCGCACGCGGCGGTGGCGATCGACACCGCGCGACTGCTCGCCGAGACGCGGGCGGCGCTGGCGGAGCTGTCGGCGGCGAACAGCACGATCCGGGCGCACAGCAGCTCGGTGGAGCGCGCCGCCGCCGCGCACGACCGGATGACCGCGCTGGTGGTGCGCGGCGGCGGGATGGAGGACGTGGCCGCGGCGGTCACCGAGGTGCTCGGCGGGGCGCTGCTGGCGCTGGACGCCGAGGGCCGGCGGCTGGCCCGGGTCGGCGAGATCGAGGAGCCGGACCGGGCGGACATCGTGGAGGCGGTCGCCGCGTCGCGTACCGAGGGACGCAGCGTGCGCCGGGGTCCGCTCTGGTACGCCGCGGTGGTGGCCGGCGCGGAGAACCTGGGCGCGCTGGTGCTGCGCCCGGACGACGAGCTGGTCGACGCCGACCAGCGCATCCTGGAGCGCGCCGCGCTGGTGACCGCGTTGCTGCTGTTGTTCCGCCGCACGGTGGCCGAGGCGGAGGGGCGGGTCCGCGGCGAGCTGCTGGACGACCTGATCGCCCGGCCGCTGCGCGACGCCGACGCGCTGCGGGCGCGGGCCCACCGCATCGGGGTGGACCTGGACGCGCCGCACGTGCTGGTGGCGGTCGGCGACGACGCGTTCGCCGAGACCGGCTCGGCCCGGCAGCGCGTGCTGTCCTGGGCCACCACGTACGCCTCGACCCGCGGCGGCCTGGCGGCGGCGCGCGACGGGCGGGTGGTGCTGATGCTGCCCGGCCAGGACGCGGGCGGCGCGGCCCGGGCGGTGGCCCGGGACCTGTCGCGGCTGACCGGCCGGCCGGTGACCGCCGGGGCGAGCGGCCCGTCGACCGGGCCGGCGTCGCTGGCCGTCACGTTCGCCGAGGCGGAGCGCTGCCTGTCCGCGCTCGGCGCGCTGGGCCGGGCCGGGCAGGGGGCGAGCACCGCCGAGCTGGGCTTCGTCGGGCTGCTGCTGGGCGCGGTCGGCGACGCCGGGGACCGCGACGTGTCCCGGTTCCTCACCGCGACAGTGGGTCCGGTGGTGGACTACGACGCCCGGCGGGGCACCGCGCTGGTGAAGACGCTGGAGGCGTACTTCGGGGTGGGCGGCAGCCTGGCCCGGGCCGCCGAGCAGCTGCACGTGCACGTGAACACTGTCACCCAGCGGCTGGAACGGGTCGGGCAGCTGCTCGGCGCGGACTGGCAGCGGCCGGAGCGGGCGCTGGAGGTGCAGCTCGCGTTGCGCCTGCACCGGCTGCGCACGCCCGCCCGCTGAGCGGCGGACGCTGACCACGCCGACCGGAGCGCGGGTCAGCGGACGCGCAGGCCGTCCAGGACGGTGTCCACGATCCGCTCGGGCAGCATCCGCTCGTCCCCGGCGTACCACTGCAGCATCCGCTGGGTGAGCATCGGCGCGGTGAGCAGCGCCATGGTCACCTCGATGTCGATGTCGGCGCGGAGTTCGCCGCGGTCGATCGCGCGGCGAAGCACCTCGCGCAACGCCTCGCGGCGGGGCTCGACGATCGCCTCGTACGCCTGCCGGTGGGCCGAGCTGCGGTTCACCTCGGGCACCAGGCACGGCATGATCTTGCGGGCCCGGGGGTCGGCGTGCTGGCCGACGGCGCCGACGAGCAGCACCAGGTCGTCGCGGACGGAGCGTCCGGCGCAGTGCGGCGCGGGCCCCTTGAGCGTGCGCAGCGCGTCCAGCAGCAGCGCGTCCTTGCCCGGCCAGCGGCGGTAGATGGTGGCCTTGCCGACTCCGGCGCGGGTCGCGATCGCCTCGATGGTCAGCGCCTCGATGCTGTTGCCCTCGGCCAGCAGGTCGAGGGTGGCGTCGACGATCGCCTCGTCCGCGCGGGTGCTCCGCGGTCGCCCGGGCGACCGCGGAGCATCCGCCGTGGAAGTCATGTCAGACATTGTCCACGAACCTATGCGGCCCCGGCCAGCTCCCGGTCCGTGGCGGGGGTCGCGCCGGGGGCGGCGGCCGGCCGGCCCGGCATCCAGCGCAGCACGATGACGAGGCCGAGCGCGGCCACCACGGCGGAGACGCCGGCGGCCCAGTGCATGGCCGAGACGAACGAGTCGTTGGCCGCGTCGATGAGCCGCGGCGCGGCGGGGCCGAGCCGGTCGGCGACGGCGTACGCCCCGGAGACCGACTCGCGGGCCGCGTCGCGTACCGGGGCGGGAAGCGCGGCCACCGCCGGGGCGACCTGGTCGCGGTAGACCGCGCTGAGCACCGAGCCGAGCACCGCCACGCCGAGCGCGCCGGCCACCTGCCGCACGGTGTTGCTGACCGCCGACCCGACGCCGGCCTTCTCCCGGGGCAGCGACGACATGATGGACTCGGTGGCCGGGGGCATGATGTTGGCCATCCCGGCGCCCTGGAGGAACCCGAGCGCCGAGAAGATCCAGATCGGGGTGTCCGCGTCGATGAAGACGAACGCGCCGAGCGCGGTGGCGGTGAGCAGCAGTCCGACCGCCGCCACCGACCGGCCGCCGTAGCGGCGGACCATCGCCGCGCTGCGCGGGGCGAAGAACAGCTGGGCCACCGCGAACGGCAGGAACAGCAGGCCGCTCTCCAGCGGGCTGTAGCCGCGCACGAGCTGCAGGTAGAACGCGCCGAAGAACATCACGCCCATGGCGGCGAAGAAGACCAGCCCGACCAGCGCCACCGGGGCGGCGAAGCGGGGCACCCGGAACAGCCGCACGTCCAGCGACGGGTGGTCGCTGCGCAGCTCGTGGACGATGAACCAGCCGAGCACCGCGAGGCCGCCCAGCACCGCGACCCACACCTGCGGCCGGCCGAAGCCGTGCTCGCCGCCGTCGATGATGCCGTAGGTGAGCGCGACCAGGCCGACCACCGACAGCAGCACGCCGGGCACGTCGACCCGGCCGGGCTTCGGGTCGCGGGACTCCGGGACCAGGGTCGCGACCAGCACCACGCCGAGCGCCACCACCGGCACGTTGATCAGGAAGACCGAGCCCCACCAGAAGTGCTCCAGCAGCGCGCCGCCGAGCACCGGGCCGATCGCCACGCCGAGGCCGACCGCGCCGGCCCAGACGCCGATCGCCTTGGCCCGCTCGCGCGGGTCGAAGACGTTGGAGATGATCGAGAGCGTCACCGGCATGATGGCCGCGCCGCCGACGCCCATGAGCGCGCGGGCCGCGATGAGCTGGGCCGGGTCCTGCGCGTACGCCGACAGCAGCGAGGCCAGCCCGAACAGCGCCAGCCCGAGGATCAGGAAGCGGCGGCGGCCGAGCCGGTCACCGAGCACGCCGAAGGTGAACAGCAGCCCCGCGAAGACGAGCGTGTAGGAGTTGATCGCCCATTCCAGCTCGCCCTGGGTGGCGCCGAGGCCGTGCACCGGGTCGGCCAGGGTGCGCAGCGCGACGTTGAGGATGGTGTTGTCGAGGACGACCACGAGGAGGCTGATCACCAGCACCCCGAGGATCGCCCACCTCCTCGGGTGTCCGGTGTTCTCGTGCGGTTCCACTGCGGTTCTCCCCCCGCTTCACCCGAGTCAAAATACGATACGGGTCAGACTCGTAACGCAGCCGAGCGTAGGTGAACCGATTTCGATACGGAACGGTTTCGTATCGGATGTGAGCCGGGTCACGGCCGGACTCGCGGGCCCGCGACCGCGCCCCGCGTCAGGCCGGCGGACCGGTGGCCAGCGCCACCCGCAGCAGCGCGTCGCGCACCGGCAGCAGCCGCCGCACCCCGGAGAGCCGCCCCGCCCAGCGCGCGCCCGCCGCGATCCGCTGCGTGGGCCGCCGCCGGCGCCTGTCGTACGCCAGCAGCGCGGCGTGCAGGTCGCCGGCCTCGCGTACGCAGTCGGCGAGCGCGACCGCGTCGACGAGCGCCTGACAGGCGCCCTGCCCCAGGTCCGGCGTCATGGCGTGCGCGGCGTCGCCGAGCAACGCGGTCCGGCCGGCCACGTAGGAGGGCAGCGGCGTCAGGTCACGGATCTCGTGCCGCAGGATCCCCTCCGGAGTGAGCGCGTCCAGCACCTGCGGCACCGGCCGGTGCCAGTCGCCGAAGAGGCGGCGCAACTCGGCGCGGTCGTCAGGGGGCGCCGGATGCCCCTCGGGCAGCCGCACCGCCGCGTACCAGTTGGTGCGGCCCGGCCCGGCCGGCGTGAGCCCGAACTTGCGCCCCCGCCCCCAGGTCTCACCGCCCTCGCCCGGATCGAGGTCGAGGTCGACAACGCCGCGCCAGGCCACCGCGCCCGCGTAGCGCAGCGGGTAGCGCCCGCCGTGCATCGCGGCGCGCACCACGCTGTTGATCCCGTCCGCGCCGACCACCAGATCGTACGCGTCGAGCAGCGACCCCGGGTCGGTCACCGGCTCGCCGAGGCGCAGCGCCGCTGCGGGCAGCGCACCGGCCAGGGCGGCGAGCAGCACCGGCCGGGTGACCAGGTGAACGGGCTCGCCGTGCCGACGTTCCAGCCGGTCGACGTCGATGGTGGCGATCCGGCTGCCGTCCGGGCGCCGGATCGATCCGCCGGCCTGGCGGCGGCCCCGGCGGCGCACCTCGTCGCCGACGCCGAGCGCGTCCAGGGCGCGCATCGCGCCGGGCCAGATGCCGAGCCCGGTGCCGCTGTCCGGCAACGCGGCGGACCGTTCCAGGACTGTCACCTCCCAGCCGGCCGCCCGCAGGCCGATGCCCGCCGCGAGCCCGCCGATCCCGCCCCCGACCACTACCGCTCGTCCGCCCATGCCGCCACCGTACTACAGATGTAGTCGGCCGCACTACGGCTGTAGTCTGGCCGGGTGACCGATCGCCGGCAACTCCTGCTCGACGCCGCCATCCGGGTGCTCGGCACCGGCGGGCCGCGGCAGCTCACCCACCGGGCCGTGGACGCCGAGGCGGGCCTGCCCGAGGGCTCCGCGTCCAACCGGTTCCGCACCCGGGAGGCGTTGGTCACCGGCGTGTTCGACCGGCTGGTCGAGGTGGAGACGCTGGCCTGGCAGCGGCTCGCCGTGGACCTGCCACCCGGCGACGTCGCCGCGTTCGCCCAGGTGCTCGGCGAGCTGATCCGGGAGTTCACCGATCAGCGGCGGGTGGTCACGCTGGCCCGGTACGCGCTGTTCGTCGAGGCGGCCGTGCGGCCCGACCTGCGCCCGGCGATCGAGGCCGGGCGGGCGCGGCTGGCCGAACGGGGAGAGCCGCTGCTCGCCGCGCTCGGCTCGACCGATCCGCCGGCCCACTTCCGGATGCTGCTGGCGCTGATCGAAGGGCTGCTGAGCAACCAGCTCGCCTGCCCGGAGGACGACTTCGACCCGGAGTCCGCGGTCGCCGTGCTGCTGCGCGGCTTCCGCGCCGCCTGAACGCGCCGCTTGAGCGCGCCGCCTGAGCGCGCCGGGCGTCAGGCAGGGCTCACGCCGCGCAGGCAGGCCAGCGTGGCCTCGCCGAGCGTGGTGAGGCGCTGCGGCACCGCCGAGGTCGGCGGGAAGGGCTCGATCCATCCCGGACCGGCGGCGAGCACCCGTACCCCGGGCAGGTCGCGACGCAGGCGGACCAGGCGGTACGCGCGGCCGGTCACCGGGGTCTGCGACCAGACCACCACCACCCGCGGCCGGACCCGCTCCGCCGCGCTGGCCAGCGCGGACCAGGGCAGGGCCGGGCCGAGGTACAGGGCGCCGCGCCCGCGCTCGCGCAGCGCCGCGGCGAGCGCGTGCAGCCCGAGGCAGTGCGTCTCGTGCTCCGCGCCGGCCAGCAGCACGCCCTGGGCGGGCAACGGCCGGGTCGGCTCTCGGCCGAACACGTCCAGCCCGACCCGCAGCCCCTCGGAGAGGGCGTGCTCCATCGCGATCTCGGCGGCGCCGTCGCCGCGCAGCGCACCAAGCAGCGGCAGGCAGACCTGTTCCCAGACGGGCACCACCCCGGCCTCGGCGGCCAGGTCGAGCAGCAGCCCGGCGACCTGGTTGTCGTCCAGGTCCTCGGCGGCGGCGGTCAGCCGTTTGCGGGCCGTCTCGGCGGCCCCGGCCGGCATGTTCTCGGTCAGCAACGGACGTACCCCCGGGTAGCTCTCCTACCCAGGGTTCGCTCGCACCTGCCGATCCGGATGCGCGGACGGCGGATCCGGCCGCCGCCGGGTCAGTCCGGGAAGGTCACCACCCAGCGGGCGCCCTCACCACGGGCCAGCCGGGAAAGCGCCGCGGGCGCCTCCGACAGCGGCACCGTGCCGCTCACCAGCGGCCCGAGGTCCAGGTCACCGGCGGCGAGCGCGGCGGCCAGCTCCGGCACCTCCCGGTCCGGGTCGGTCGAGCCGTACACCGAGGAGCGCAACGTGCGGGCGGAGTGGAAGATGTCCAGCGCGGAGAGGCTGAGCATGTCGTCGCGGGCACCCATGCCGACCACTGTCACCGCTCCCCCGCGCCGCGTCGCCCGCCAGGCGGCGCGGATGGTGACGGACCGGCCGACGCACTCGAAGGCGTGGTCCACCCCGCGCCCGTCGGTGCGCGCCCGGATCTGCTTGCCGAGCGTGTCGTCGGAGCGCAGGAAGTCGGTGGCGCCGGCCGCGAGCGCCAGGTCCCGCTTGGCCTCCACCACGTCGACGGCGAGGATCGGCGACGCGCCCGCCCGCCGGGCGGCGGTCAGCACGGCCAGGCCGACCCCGCCGAGCCCGATCACCGCGACCGACTCGCCGGGCGCGACCCGTGCGGTGTTGCGGACCGCGCCGACGCCGGTGAGCACCGCGCAGCCCAGCACCGCGGCCTGCTCCGGCGGCAGTCCGGCCGGCACCGGTACGGCGGCGCGCTGCGGCACCACCACCTCCTCGGCGAGCGCGCCGAGCCCGAGCGTGACCTGAAGGGGCTCACCGGCGGCCGTCTCGCCCCGGGGCGTGGACGGGTTGGGATTGGCCGCGCAGAGCCACGGCTCACCGTGCCGGCAGTGCCAGCACTCCCGGCAGGCCGGCGCCCAGTTGAGCACCACTGGCGTGCCGACCGCGATCGTCGTGCCCGGCCCGGCCTCGGCCACCACGCCGGTCGCCTCGTGGCCCAGCACCAGCGGGTACGCGGGCGCCAGCGTGCCGTCCACCATGGCCAGGTCGGAGTGGCAGATGCCGGCGGCGCGGATGCGTACCCGCAGCTCGCCCGGGCCGGGCGCGGGCAGGCGTACCTCCTCGACCGCCGGGGTCTCGCCCCGGCCGCGCACCACGAGCGCCTTCACCGCTGGATCGCCTTCAGCTCGGTGAACTCCTCCACGCCGTACGCGCCCAGTTCCCGGCCGAGGCCGGACTGCTTGTAGCCGCCGAACGGGGCGAGCGGGTTGAACGCGCCGCCGTTGACGTCCACCTGGCCGGTACGCATCCGCCGGGCCACTGCCAGCGCCGCGTCGGAGTCGGCGGACCAGACCGCGCCGGCCAGCCCGTACCGGGAGTTGTTGGCGATGGCGACCGCCTCGTCGGTGTCGGCGAACGGGATCACCGCGAGCACCGGCCCGAACACCTCCTCCTGGGCGAGCGCGCTGTCGGGGTGCACGTCGGCGAAGACGGTGGGCGCCACGAAGTGGCCCTGCGACGGCAGCGGCGCGTCCGGGCCGCCGGCGACGAGCCGGGCGCCGTCGGCGAGCGCCCGGTCGACGTGGTCGCGTACCCGCTGGGCCTGCGCGGCGGAGGCGAGCGGGCCCAGCCGGGTGGCCGGGTCGAAGGGGTCGCCGAGCCGGTAGCCGGCCACCGCCGCCGCGACCAGGTCCAGGGCCTCGTCGTAGCGGTCGCGGTGCACGAGCATCCGGGTCCAGGCGGTGCAGGTCTGCCCGGAGTTGAGCAGCGCGTTGCCGACGCCGACCTTGACCGCTGTGGGCAGATCGGCGTCGGCCAGGACGACGTTCGCGGACTTGCCGCCGAGTTCCAGCGACACCCGGGCGATCCGCTCGGCGGCCAGGCGGGCGATGCGCCGGCCGGTGGCGGTGGAGCCGGTGAACGAGACCAGGTCGACGTCGGGGTGCGCGGCGAGCGCCTCGCCGACCACCGGGCCGGTGCCGGGCACCAGGTTCACCACGCCGGGCGGCAGGCCGGCGTCGGTGATCGCGTCGAACAGCAGGTACGCGGTCAGCGGCGTCAGCTCGCTGGGCTTGAGCACGACTGTGCACCCGGCGGCGAGCGCGGGCGCGACCTTGGCGACCACCTGGTGCAGCGGGTAGTTCCACGGGGTGATGGCGCCGACCACGCCGACCGGCTCCCGGAGGACGAGGGAGTTGCCGACCGTCTGCTCGGCGGCCGGGCGGGCGGCCAGCTCGACCATGCTCCGCAGCACGGTGAGCGGCAGCCCGGTCTGGACGCGGGTGGCGAGCTTGAGCGGGGTGCCCAGCTCGGTGGCCACGGTGCGGGCGATCTCGTCGGCGCGGGCGGCGAGCGCGGTGTGCAGCCGGTCCAGGTGCGCGGCCCGCTGCTCGGGGGCGGTGGCGGCCCAGCCGGGGAACGCGGCGTGGGCGGCGGCGACCGCCCGGTCCACGTCGGCCGGCGTACCGGCCGGCACCTCGCCGATGATGCTCGCGGTGGCCGGGTTCTCCACCGGGATGGTGTCGTCCGACGACGGGTCGGCCCAGTCACCGGCGATGTGCAGGTGGCGGCGCGTCAACAGGGCGGGCGGGGCGGCGGCGAGATCCATGGCGTCCTTCGGGGGCGGCGGAAACTAGCGGTGGGAGTTTGGACGCTACTCCGGACCGCCGACCCGTTCCAGCGGGGCGACGGTGGCGGCGTACTCGGCGGCGAGGCCGTGCAGCAGCGCGTCCAGGCCGAGCGCGAACGCCCCCTCGTCCACGCTGCGCTGGTGGCCGGCGAGGCGGTGCGCCTGGTTGAGGTGCGGGTGCGCGGCGTAGAGCGAGGGGTCCTCGACGAAGCCGCGGGCGAACGAGCCGAGCGCTGACCCGGCCACGAAGTAGCGCATCGCGGCGCCGATGTGGGTGGCCCGCGCGGGCGGCCAGCCGGCCCGGACCAGCGCGCCGTAGACCGCGTCGGCCATCGCGAGCGCGGCCGGACGGCGGCCCGGCCCCTGCGCCAGGTACGGCACGATGTTCGGGTGCGCGGCCAGCGCGGCGCGGTACGAGCGCGCCCAGCGGCCGAGCGCGTCGAGCCACTCGTACTCGTCGAAGACGTCGATGTCGACGGTTGCCGCGACGCCGTCGGCCACCGCGTCGAGGATCTCCTCCTTGGTGGCGAAGTGGTTGTAGAGCGAGGGGCCGCGTACGCCCAGGGCGGCGGCGAGCCGCCGGGTGGAGAGCGCGTCCAGCCCGTCGGCGTCGATCAGCGCCAGCGCGGTATCGACGATCCGGTCGCGTGTGAGCAGGGCTTGTCGGGGTCGGGGCACCTGATCATCATCCTCCTTTCGACATCGGGTCTGGACGCGGGAAAACTTCCAGCGCTAGTTTATAGCCAGTCGACCTGAGGGGGCACCGTGGACTTCGCACTGTCCGACGAGGAACGCGCGATCCGGGACACCGTTCGCACGTTCGTCACCCGCGAGGTGATGCCGCTGGAGGCGGAGGTGCTGCGCCGCGAGCGCGCCCACCAGCCCGGCCTCGACCGCTCCGAGCTGCGCGAACTCCAGCTCAAGGCGAAGAAGTTCGGCTTCTGGGGGCTGGCCACCTCGGAGGAGTACGGCGGCATGGCCCTGCCGGCGGTCATGCAGTCGCTGATCTGGACCGAGCTGGGCCGCAGCTTCGTGCCCTTCCGCTTCGGCGGCGAGGCCGACAACATCCTGTTCCACGCCACCGAGGAGCAGAAGCGCGAGTTCCTGATCCCCACCATCGAGGGCGAACGGATCTCCTGCTTCGCCATCACCGAGCCGGGCGCGGGCTCCGACGCTGCCAACATCAGGCTGCGGGCCCGCCGCGACGGCGACGACTGGGTCCTCGACGGCGAGAAGACGTTCATCACCAACGGCAACGACGCCGACTTCGCCATCGTGGTCGCGGTGACCGACCCGGAGAAGGGCGCCCGCCGCGGCGGCGCCACGGCGTTCCTGGTGGACCGCGACATGGGCTGGCGGTCGGAGTTCATCCAGACCATGGGCGAGGGCGGTCCCGCCTCGCTGATCTTCGACGGCGTACGCGTGCCGCACCGCAACATCCTCGGCGAGATCGGGCAGGGCTTCACGCTCGGCATGGAGTGGATCGGCAAGGGCCGCTACACCATCCCCTCGCACGCCATCGGCATCGCCGAACGCGCCCTCCAGATGGCGATCGACTACGCCAACACCCGGGAGACGTTCGGCGCGCCGATCGCCACCAACCAGGCCATCCAGTGGATGATCGCCGACTCGGAGACCGAGCTGGAGGCCGCCCGCTGGCTGATCCTGCGCTCGGCCTGGACGGTCGACCAGGGCCTCGACCCCCGGCACGCCTCCTCGATGGGCAAGCTCTACGGCGCCGGCATGGTCAACCGGGTGGTGGACCGGGTGCTCCAGATCCACGGCGGCATGGGCTACACCCGTGAGCTGCCGATCGAGCGCTGGTACCGGCAGGTCCGGCTGTACCGGATCTTCGAGGGCACCGACGAGATGCAGCGGCTGATCATCTCCCGGGACCTGCTGCGCGGATACACGAAGATCGGCGGCCACCTGGCCTGAGCGGTCACCTGGCCTGAGCCGTCAGCCGGTCAGCGCCTCGACCGCCCGGTCCACGTCCTCCTCGGTCGTGTACAGGTGGAACGAGGCGCGGACCCGGCCTGCCCGGACCGCCGCGCGCACCCCGGCGCGGGCCAGCCGCTCGTGCGCGTCCGGCACGTCGACGGAGACGATCGCGCTGTCGCCGGGCGGGCGGCCCAGCCCGGCCAGGAACCGGTTGGCCAGCCCCACGTCGTACGCGCGCACCGCCTCCGGGTCGAGGTCGGCGAGCAACTCCAGCGCCGGCGCCGCTCCGACGTAGCACAGCCAGGACGGGGAGATGTCGAAGCGCCGGGCGTCGTCGGCCAGGCGCAGCGGCAGGCCGTAGTAGGAGGCGTGCGGGTCCTTGCCGGCGTACCACCCGGCCGCGTCCGGGCGAATCCGCTCGCGTAGTTCCGGCGCCAGGTAGGCGAAGGCCGCGCCCCGCGGCGCCATCAGCCACTTGTACGCCCCCACCACCACCGCGTCGGCCCGGTCCGCGGCGAACGGCAGCCACCCGCACGCCTGCGTGGCGTCGACCACCACGAACGCGCCGTGCGCGCGAGCCGCCGCGACGATCTCGTCGTACGGGGCCACCGCGCCGTCGGCGGACTGCACCACGCTGAACGCCACCAGGTCGGTGTCGGCGTCGATCGCGTCCACCAGGCCGGCCGGCGGGACGGTGCGTACCCGCACACCGCGCTCCTGCTGGACCAGCCACGGGAACAGGTTCGAGGTGAACTCGACCTCGGGCACCACCACAGTGGCCCCCGCCGGCAGGCTGGCCGCGATCGGCGCGACCATCTGCGACACGGCGGAGCCGATGCTCACGTCGGCTTCGTCCACACCGGCCAGCCGGGCGAACGCGGCCCGGGACCGCCCGACCGACTCGTCCCACACCTCGAACGACACCCGCCCGCCCCGCCAGTCGGCGAGCACCCGCTGCACGGCGTCCCACACCGGCTCGGGCGGCAGCCCGTAGGTGGCGGTGTTCAACCAGCCCGGTTCCGGCTGCCACAACTTCCGTGCCTGCTCCAGCTCCATGCCATCGACGCTAACCACCCCCACCCCAACCCCGACACCACCAATCCCACCCCCGTGGCCCCCGCCCCGCCCTCGGCGATCTTGCACTTTCGGCCCCGGCGAATCGGGACAAACACGCGTCCCCGAGGGCCGAAGCTGCAAGATCGCGCGGCGGAACGAGGGCGTGGGGCGGAATGCGCAAGATCGCGGGGTCGGGCGGGGCGCGCCGCGCCAACTCCTCGCCCGGTCGATCATGAAGTTGGCGGCATGTACGGTCCGATTTGTCGCCGCCAACTTCATGATCGTCGCGGTGGGGGCGGGCGCGGTGGGGGTGGGGTGGGCGCGGGGGTCAGGGCGGTGGGGGGAGGTCGGGGAGCGCGACGGCCAGCTCCTCGCGGACTCGGGGCAGGGGCCAGGTGGCCAGGTCGCGCAGGGAGTGGTGGCGGCGCAGGTGCCGGACCGCGGCCAGGCCGACCAGGTAGCCGCAGCGCTTGGGCAGGCCGCCGGCCAGCGGCGAGTCCCGCATCAGGAAGTACGGGGCGTGGTGGTCGGCGTCGGTGGCGTCGAGGTCGGCGCGTACCCGGCGCAGGATCTCCGGCCAGCGGCGGCGGCACTCGTCGAGCCACTGCCGGTGCCCGGGGCGGCCGAACCAGAGGTACTCCTCGTCCGGCCGGCCGGGGTCCAGTTCCGCCGTGACCTGGGTGGCGAGCCCTTCGGTGAACAGCGCGTTCGCCACCCCGTACTCGGGCCAGTCGCGGATCGCGGCGCCGCGGTCGTGCACCACGTGCGCGGCCTCGTGCCGGACCAGCATGTCGAGGTCCTCCGGTGGCCCGAGTTGTTCCACGGCGAGGAAGAGCGCGTACCTGCCGTCCAGTTCGCCGGCCCAGCCGTTGGCCTGGTTCAGCCCGACCAGCACCACGCACTCGACCGGCCCGCCGTCGCCGGACCAGCCCAGCGCCCCGGCCACCGCCGCGACGCCGTCCGGCAGCGCCGCGCGTACCGTCTCGGCTCGTACCGCCAGGCCGGCGGCCCGGTCGCGGAGCCCGTCCAGGGCGGCGGCCACACCGGCGGCGTCGGACCAGTCGCCGTCGCGGCGCAGCGCCCGGACCACGTCCGGGTGCCCGGCCAGGTAGCCGGAGACCAGGAGCTCCGCAGCGCCCCGGTCGGCGCAGGCGAGGAAGTCGGGCACCAGGTCGCGGACCCGCAGCAGGTCGGTGGGCGGCATCCGCACGATGCTGCCCGGCCGCGGCCCGGCGGGCAAGACCGCGACGGTACGGGGTCAGCCCAGTATCTGAAGGAAGTCTTCAGCAAAGAGCTTGTCGATGCAAGGTATCGACATAGACGAACGTCACGCTATAAGGTGCGGCGAACCGGCGACGGGAGCACAGTCGCACCAAGTAGTCGACGAGGAGTGACGTGACAATTCGGAGACCCTCGCGTCGGGTGAGCACCCTGCTCGGCGGCGCCATGATCCTCACGATCGGCCTGACCGGCCAGCCGGCCCAGGCTGCGCCTCAGCACCGCGCGCAGCCGCTCGCCGCCGCCTTCGCGCAGGCCGCGGCCGATTCCGACGTGCCGCGCGACCTGCTCGCCGCGCTCGGGTACGCCGAAACACGTCTGGACGGCCACGGCGGCGAGCCCAGCGCCTCCGGCGGATACGGCGTGATGCACCTGACCAGCAACCCGAAGGTGCGGACCCTCGACGAGGCCGCGCGCCGGACCCGGCTGGACCGCGCCGAACTGCGTACCCGGGACGCGGCGAACGTCGCCGGCGCGGCGGCGGTGCTGCGCTCCTACGCCGACGAGGCCGGGCTCACCGCGGCGCAGCGCGACGACGTCAACCAGTGGTACGGCCCGATCGCCCGCTACGGTGGCTCGACGGACGCGGCCACCGCCCGGCTGTACGCCGACTCCGTGTACGACCTGCTCGCCCGGGGCTTCATCGCGACCACTGCCGGCGGCGAGGTCAGCCTGGACGGCCGTCCGGTCGCACCCCAGCGGGGCCGGTACGCCGACGTGGCGCCGCTGGGCACCGGCGACTTCGGCACCCTGAGCACCGACTACGGCCCGGCGGCCTGGGTGCCGGCCAACTCGTCCAACTACACGGTCTCCAGCCGCGAGTCGGCGTACCCGATCAACTACATCGTCATCCACACCATGCAGGGCAGCTACGCCGGCTCGATCAGCTGGTTCCAGAACGCCGCCGCCGGCACCAGCGCGCACTACCTGCTCCGCTCCTCCGACGGCGCGGTGACCCAGATGGTGCGGGACAAGGACATCGCCTGGCACGCCGGCAACTGGACCTACAACACCCAGTCGATCGGCATCGAGCACGAGGGGTACGTCGACAACGCCTCCTGGTACACCGACGCGATGTACCGGTCGTCGGCGGCGCTGACCCGGTTCCTGTGCGACAAGTACGGCATCCCGAAGACCCGTAACAACATCATCGGGCACAACCAGGTGCCGGGCGCCACGCACACCGACCCGGGTTCGAACTGGAACTGGACCTACTACATGCAGCTCGTGACCGGCGACACCACGCCCCCGCCGACTGCCTGGTCGACCATTGTGGACAACACCACGGCCGGCCGGTTCACCGCGAGCGCCAACTGGGGCACCTCGACGTACTCGGCGCAGCGCTACGGCGCCGACTACCGGTACGCCAACCCCGTCGCGGCCAGCGACACCGCCTGGTACAAGGTGAACATCCCGGCGACAGCCACCTACCGGGTGGAGGTCTGGTATCCGGCCGTGGCCGGCTACAACACCTCCACGCCGTACATCGTCGCGACCACCAGCGGTAACCAGACGGTCTCGGTGAACCAGACGGCGAACGGCGGCGCCTGGCGCTCGCTGGGCACCTTCACCCTGGCCGCCGGGGACGCCAACAAGGTCGGTGTCAGCAGATGGTCCGGCAGCACCGGTTACGTGATCGCCGACGCCATCCGCGTCACCCGCGTCTAGCTGTACGGCCCGCAGGCACTCGGCCCGGTCAGCTCACGTTGGCCGGGCCGAGCACGCTCTTCAGGTCACCCATCAGCGCGGTGGTGGGAGCGACCCGGAACGGGCCGAGGCGCAGCGTGGTGACCTTGCCGCCGTTGAGCAGCTTGACGTGCACCTCGGTGTCGCCGGGGTGCAGCACCAGCGTCTCCTTGAGCCGTTCCACCAGCGGCGGCGTGCAGCGGTGCACCGGAATGGTCAGGGTGACCGGCTTGTTCGCCGGGTTGCTGGTGACGTCCGGCATGGACATGTCCATCGCCATGATGCGCGGGGTGTCGTCGCGCCGGTCCACCCGGCCCTTGACCACCACGATGGCGTCCTCGGCGATGTACTGGCCGATCACCTCGTACGTGTTCGGGAAGAACAGCGTCTCCACGCCACCGGCGAGGTCTTCGAGGGTGGCCGACGCCCAGGCCCGGCCCTGCTTGGTGACGCGGCGCTGCACGCCGGAGAGGATGCCGGCCAGGGTGACCACCGCGCCGTCGGGCACTGTGCCCTCCTCCGACAGCGCGGCGATGGTGGTGTCCGCGGCGGCGCCGAGCACGTGTTCCAGGCCGAACAGCGGGTGGTCGGAGACGTACAGGCCGAGCATCTCGCGCTCGAACGCGAGCTTGTCGCGCTTGTCCCACTCCCCCTCGCCGATGATCGGCATGACGGTGGTGCTGCTGCCACCGGTGTCCGCCTCGCCGAAGCCGGCGCCGAACAGGTCGTACTGGCCGACTGCCTCCTTGCGCTTGACGTCGGCGTACGCGTCGATGGCGTCGGCGTGCACTGCGAGCAGGCCCTTGCGGGGGTGGCCGAGCGAGTCGAACGCCCCGGCCTTGATCAGCGATTCGATCGTCTTCTTGTTGCAGACCACCGCGTCGACCTTCGACAGGAAGTCGTAGAAGTCGGTGTAGTCGCCCTTCTCCTCCCGGCACCGCATGATCGAGGCGACCACGTTCGCGCCGACGTTGCGCACCGCGCCGAGACCGAAGCGGATCTCCTTGCCGACCGGGGTGAACGGGCCGGCGGAGGTGTTCACGTCCGGCGGGAGCACCTGGATGCGCATCCGGCGGCACTCGGACAGGTACAGGGCCATCTTGTCCTTGTCGTCACCGACGGAGGTGAGCAAGGCGGCCATGTACTCGGCCGGGTAGTGCGCCTTCAGGTACGCGGTCCAGTACGAGACCAGGCCGTACGCGGCGGAGTGGGCCTTGTTGAACGCGTAGCCGGCGAACGGCACCAGCACGTCCCACACGGCCTGGATGGCCTCGTCGGAGTAGCCGCGCTCGCGGCAGCCGTCCCGGAACGGGATGAACTCCTTGTCGAGGATCTCCTTCTTCTTCTTGCCCATCGCCCGGCGCAGCAGGTCGGCCTGGCCGAGCGTGTAGCCGGCGAGGATCTGCGCGGCGCGCTGCACCTGCTCCTGGTAGACGATCAGGCCGTGCGTGGGCGCGAGGATCTCGCGCAGCGGCTCCTCCAGCTCCGGGTGGATCGGGGTGATCTCCTGGAGCCCGTTCTTGCGCAGCGCGTAGTTGGTGTGCGAGTCCACGCCCATCGGGCCGGGCCGGTAGAGCGCCAGGACGGCGGAGATGTCCTCGAAGTTGTCCGGCTTCATCAGCCGCAGCAGCGAGCGCATCGGCCCGCCGTCGAGCTGGAACACGCCGAGCGTGTCACCGCGGGCCAGCAGCTCGTACGCCGCCTTGTCGTCCAGCGGCAGGCCGAGCAGGTCCATCTCCCGGCCGTGGTTGAGCTGGATGTTCTTCACCGCGTCGTCGATGATCGTCAGGTTGCGCAGGCCGAGGAAGTCCATCTTCAGCAGCCCGAGCGACTCGCAGGTCGGGTAGTCGAACTGCGTGATGATGACGCCGTCGGAGTCGCGCCGCATGAGCGGGATGTGCTCGATGATCGGCTCGGCGGACATGATGACGCCCGCGGCGTGCACGCCGGTCTGCCGGATCAGGCCCTCGATGCCCTTGGCGGTCTCGATGACCTTCTTGACGTCCGGGTCGGACTCGTAGAGGCCGCGGATCTCGCCGGCTTCGGCGTAGCGCGGATGCTTCGGGTCGAAGATGCCGGACAGCGGGATGTCCTTGCCCATCACCGCCGGGGGCATGGCCTTGGTGATCCGGTCGCCGACCGCGTACGGGAAGCCGAGCACCCGGGCCGAGTCCTTGATCGCGGCCTTCGCCTTGATCGTGCCGAACGTGGCGATCTGCGCGACCTTGTCCTCGCCCCACTTGTCGGTCACGTACTTGATGACCTCACCGCGCCGGCGCTCGTCGAAGTCGATGTCGACATCCGGCATGGAGACACGCTCGGGGTTGAGGAACCGCTCGAAGATCAGGCCGTGCGGGATCGGGTCGAGGTCGGTGATGCCCAGCGCGTACGCCACGAGCGAGCCGGCCGCCGAGCCGCGCCCGGGGCCGACCGCGATGCCCTGGCTCTTGGCCCACTGGATGAAGTCGGCGACCACGAGGAAGTACGACGGGAAGCCCATCTGGATGATGACGCCCAGCTCGTACTCGGCCTGGACGACGTGGCCCTCGGGGATGCCGTTGGGGAAGCGGCGCGCCAGCCCGGCGAACGTCTCCTTGCGGAACCAGGACTCCTCGGTCTCGCCCTCGGGGATCGGGAACCGCGGCATCAGGTTGTGGAACGTGAACATGCCGGCCGGGTCGACCTTCTCGGCCACCAGCAAGGTGTTGCGGCAGCCCTCCAGCCAGACGTCGGACTGGTCGACCGCGCGCATCTCGTCGGCCGACTTGATGTAGTAGCCGCTGCCGCCGAACCGGAACCGGTTGGGGTCGGCGACGTTGCTGCCGGTCTGCACGCAGAGCAGCACGTCGTGCGCCTCGGCCTGCGCCTCGTGCGTGTAGTGCGAGTCGTTCGTGACCACCGGCGGGATGCCGAGCTTGCGGCCGATCTCCAATAGCCCGTCGCGGACCCGCTTCTCGATGTCGAGGCCGTGGTCCATGATCTCCAGGAAGTAGTTCTCCTTGCCGAAAATTTCCTGGTACTTCCCCGCCGCCTGCAGGGCCTGGGCGTCCTGGCCGAGCCGCAGTCGAGTCTGCACCTCACCGGACGGGCAGCCGGTGGTCGCCATGAGGCCGTCGGAGTACTCGGCGAGCAGCTCGGTGTCCATCCGCGGCCACTTGACGAAGAACCCGTCGGTGTACGCCTTGGAGGTGAGGGTGAACAGGTTGTGCAGGCCGGTCTTGTTGCGGGCCCAGATCGTCTTGTGGGTGTAGCCGCCGCTGCCGGAGACGTCGTCGCTCTTCTGCTCGGGCCGACCCCACCGCACCCGCTTCTTGTGGAACCGCGACTCCGGGGCGACGTATGCCTCGATGCCGAGGATGGGGGTCACCCCGGCGGCCATGGCCTGCTTGTAGAAGTCGTTCGCGCCGTGCATGTTGCCGTGGTCGGTCATCGCCACCGCCGGCATCCCCTGCCGGCTGACCTCGGCGAAGAGATCCTTCAGCCGGGCCGCCCCGTCCAGCATCGAGTACTCGGTGTGTACGTGCAGATGCGCGAACGAATCGCCCATGCGTGGCGCCCCCCGGCTCGGTCATGGGTGGTGCGGGATCGGACGGCCCACCCTATCTCCGCTGCCCGAGGCGTCTCCAGTGAGCCGCGCGGGCGGATCACCGCTTGCGCGAAAGCCGGGGCCGTCCGGGGCCGCGCGGTAACGCGCGATCCCGGACGGATGCCGCTGGGCTACTGCACCCGCACGGTCGTGCCGCACCCCTCGGTGTTCTCGCAGACGTAGAAGCTGGCGATGGCCTTGCTGAAGCTGCCGTAGCCGGTGTTCCCGCTGCACCCGTCCTCGTCGTTGATGCCGGCGCTCCCGCCACCGACGAGGTTCACGACCACGAACACGCGGTTGCCGTCACACTCCTTGTCCTGCACGGTGACCGACTTGTGGTCGGCCGAGATCCAGGCCTTGTCGAGGCCTTGGTACGCGGTCATCTCGTGGGCCTGGGCGGGCGACGCCCACATGGTGACCAGCCCGGCCGCGCCGATGGCGGCGAGATAACGGAAGGTTCGCTTGGCGGAATTCATAGTTCCTCCGATTTCGCAGGGGCGGAAGCGACGAACAGGGGCCAGCGGAATTTGTGTGCAGCAATTCCGGAAATGCGTCGGTCACACCGATCCGGGAACTCTGGAATCAATTCGCCCGAGGCGCTTTCCGGTGATCACAGGCAATGATCAGAAGCGCGGTCGCTGTTGTCACGCGGCGGCGGGCTGCACTCGCGTCGGCGCCCGATCAGGCTGGACAGGGTGCAGGAATTCGGCGACGTCGATCCGGAGCGGGCTTCGCATGACAACGAACACGTTCAGGACACGCGGTCATAAGACCGATCGACGGCACGACCGCCAGCCGTGGACGTACGTACTCCAGCACTGCAGCATATTCACTTTCCCCCGTTTCGTCGTCGAGCGAGCAAAACCCTCGATCGACTTCCGAAACAGTAACGGCGACTGCGGGGTGTGTCAATGCGTCCATTCTCGAACGCCCGAACTTGTCACGAGGGCGCCGACAACCGAACGGGCGCCAGACCACCCGACGGGAGCCCGAGTCACACGATGATCCAGGGTTGGACAATACTGTGTGCCACACAGTATCGTGTTGAGCATGGTCAGCGAAGAGGTCCTCCGGACCCATCTCCAGGAGCTACGACGCGGCACTGTCGTGGTGGCCAGCCTGGTCGCCCTGCGCCGCCCCGACTACGGATACGCCCTGCTGCAACGGCTGGCCGCGCACGGCTTCGCGGTCGACGCCAACACGCTCTACCCGCTGCTGCGCCGGCTCGAGGACCAGGGCCTGCTGACCAGCGAGTGGAACACCGAGGAGAGCCGGCCGCGCAAGTTCTACCGGACCAGCGACGACGGCCAGGACCTCCTGAACCGCCTGCTCGACGACATGACCGCGGTGCGGTCGTCCGTCACCGAACTGATCGAAGGAGCGGAACGATGAGTTCCCTGACCGACCGTTACGTCGCCGCCACCATGCGGGCCGTGCCCGCGCAACGCCGCCTGGAGATCGCCGAGGAGCTGCGCGGCTCCATCGCCGACATGATCGACGACCGGACCTCCGGCGGGCAGGACCACGCGTCGGCCGAGCGCGAGGTGCTCACCGAGCTGGGCCACCCCGAGAAGCTCGCGGCCAGCTACAGCGACCGCACGCTGCAACTCATCGGCCCGCGCTACTACCTGACCTGGTGGCGGCTGCTGCGGCTGCTGCTCACCTGGATCCCGGCGATCGTCGGCGTGCTCACCGGCCTCAGCAAGGCGCTGCTCGACGGCGAGCCGGGCGCGGCGATCGGGGCGGCAATCGTCGCCGCGATGCAGACCGCGGTGCAGATCGCGTTCTGGGTCACGCTCGTGTTCGCCGTGCTGGAACGCACCCACACGCCGCTCGGGCTGCCCGAGTGGACAGTCGACCAGCTGCCCGAGGAGACCCGGGAACGGCAGATCAGCCACTCCGACAGCATCGCCTCCGTGGTGTTCCTGCTCGCCACCATCGGCCTCCTGGTCGGCCAGCACTTCCAGCGCTGGACCACCGACGACGGCACCCGGCTGCCGGCGCTCGACCCGGCGCTCTGGAGCTTCTGGCTGCCGGCCCTGATCGTGGTGCTGCTGGCCACCGTCGGCCTGGAGATCGCCAAGTACCGGTCCGGGCGGTGGACCTGGCCGCTGGTGGCGGTCAACGCGGTGCTCAACGTGGCCTTCGCCGCCCCGGTGCTCTGGCTGCTCGCCACCGACCGGCTGCTCAACCCGGAACTGGTCGAGCGGTTCGCCTGGCTGCGGGACGGCGGGACCGTCGAGTTCGCCCGGGTGGCGGGCGCGGTGGTCGTGCTGGTCGCGATCTGGGACGTGATCGACAGCGCGGTCAAGGCCGGCCGCGCCACCCGCTGAAGTCGGGCCGATCCTCCGGCCGCCCTGGCACCGTCGGTGCCGGGGCGGCCGGCCGTCGGCTGCCCGACTCAGCGGCGGCGGCGCGGCCACCCCGGGCATAGCCTGATCTCCCGCACCACCGGCGAGCACTGGACACCCCTGATGCCCCTCCCCGACGGCACGGACGAGCTGGCCCGCTCGGCCGCACGCGGCGACCGGCAGGCACTCGACGCCCTGCTGGCCGCCGTCCGGCCGGACGTGCTGCGCCAGTGCGCCCGCCTGCTGCCCCACCGGCAGGACGCCGAGGAGGCCTGCCAGGACACGCTGCTCGCGCTCGCCCGCGGCATCGCCGGATTCGAGGGACGCTCGTCGTTCGACACCTGGCTGTACCGGATCACCGCCAACCGGGCCCGGTCCACCTACCGGGCGCTGCGGCGGCGATGGCAGCGGGAGGCCGGCGGCCTCCCGCTGCCGGACCCGCCCGACCCCCGCCGGACCAGCGTGGTGGCCGGCACCCGGCTCGACCTGCTGGACGCGCTCGACGCGGTCCCGCCGGACCTCGCCGAGACGGTCACCCTGCGCGACGTGCTCGGGATGAGCTACCGGGAGATCGCCGGCCTGCTCGACGTGCCCGAGGGCACCGTGAAGTCCCGCGTCCACGAGGCCCGCCGGCAGCTGCGGCGGCGGATGTCCGATGCGTGAGCCACCCCGCCGCCGCGCCGCGACGGTCGCCACGCTCGCCGTCCTCGCCGGGACGCCCGCCTGCGCCGACCGCCCGGTCTCGCCGCTGCCGGTACGCCCGCCGGTCACCAGCGCCGCCGCGCCGTCCGCCGCGACGACCCCGCCCGCCCTCACCCCGACGCCCGGCATCAACGGGGTCTCGGCGCCGTCGCGCGCCACGCCACCGAACCCGCCGGTCCGGTCACGGCCACCGGCCGCGCCCCGGACCACGAAGCCCACCCCGCCGGTACGCACCACGCCACCGGCCGCCTGTCTCGGGCCGGTCCGCTACGACCTGGTCCTCGCCGAGACCGAACTGGCGCTGCTGAAGTCCCTCTGCTTCGCCGCCGGAGGTGTGTTGCGCATCCAGGGGATCGGGCCGGGTGAGGTCACTGTGGACCGGGAGGACCTCGTCTCGCGCAACTACGAGGCCGGTGTGGTGGACATCCGGTTCGTGCGTACCGGGACCGTGGTGGTCACCATTCCGCAGGACGGCCGCGCGTACCCGGTCACGGTCGTGGTGGTCTGACCGCGCCGGCTATCCGGCACGCACCCCGGCGAGCACACCGTCGACGAAGTCCGCGCCCGCGCCCGCCGGCGGGACGAGCTGGACGTAGAGCAGACCGGCGCGGCCGGGAGCCAGCCCGGCGGCCTCGACGATCACCGGGCGGCCGGTGGGGCAGGTGAACGTGACGACAGTCCACTCGACCCCACCCTGCCGGCTGTGCCGCGGCGGCGCCCCGGCGCAGTCCGCGTGCGGCCGTTCGGCGAGGAAACCCGCCGGGCCGGTACGACGCGCCGTACCGGCGGAGAGGCCGACGAATGCCCCGGGCAGGCCCGGGTCGACCGCCCAGCTCCCCGGATCCGGGGAGATCACCAGCGCCGGTTCGAGGTCACCGTCGTCGCCGTACTGGCCGGCCCAGCCGGTGCCCTCGGCCCGCCAGCCGGCCGGCAGGACCACCGTCAGCGGGCCGCTGCGCCCCACCGCGCCGGCCGGGTCGGGACGGGCCGCGTCCCCCGCGCCCGTACCGGCGACGGTGAGCGCCACCGCGACCGCGGCGACCACCTGGCCCGCGCGCGGCGCCCGCCGCGCCCGCACGAGCGCGGGCCCACCCGCCACCGCGCGCCGCAGCGCCTGCCGGAACGCGTCCGCGTCCGGGTAGCGGTCGGCCGGGCGTACGGCGGTGGCCCGCCGCAGCACCGAGTCCACACCGGCCGGCACGCCGGCACGCAGCCGCGAGGCGGCCGGTTCTGCGTCGGCCCGGCCGCCCCGGCCGAGCAGCCGCAGTCCCAGGCGGCCCAGCCCGAACACGTCGGCCCGGGTGTCGACCACCGCCAGCGGCTCGTTCTGCTCGGGCGCCATGTAGCCGGGAGTGCCCGCCCGCGCGGTCAGCCCGGAGGCGGAGGCGAGCGCCTTGGCCAGCCCAAGGTCGGCGATGAGCACCCGCTCACCGTCCGGGCCGGAGTGGAACAGGACGTTGCTCGGCGTCAGGTCGCGGTGCACCACCCGGTGCCGGTGCAGCACCGCCACGCCCGCCGCGATCTCGTCGAGCACCGTCAGCGCCCGGCCCACCGGCAGCGGGCCGCGCGCCAGCCGGTCCCGGAGGCTGCCGCCGTCCGCCCAGGCCAGCACCGCGTACGGGCGCCCGTCCGGCAGCTCGCCGACGCCGTGCACCCGGACCAGGCGGTCGTCGTCCAGCCGCCGCAGCAGCCGGGCCTCGTCGAGGAACCGTTCCCGCACCCGCAGGTCGTGGCTCCAGTTATCGGCCAGCACCTTGACCGCGACCCGGTCGGCGAGGGCCGGGTCGTAGGCCAGCCAGACCGTGGCGAAGGACCCCGCCCCGAGCAGACGCTCCACCCGGAACGCCCCGATCCGCGTCGGCGTGGTCATCGGCATCACCTCCGGGACCGCCGCCACGATCACCGTCACGTCGACGGTAGACGATCCCGAACCGAACCGGACCGGCCGGAGACCAACAGGACAGGAGAACCCGACCGAAGGAGAACCACCATGAACCGAATCCCGTCCACAGTCCTCGCCGGCCTGCTGGCGCTGGCCGCTGTCGTGCCGGTCACCGCCGGCGCGCCGGCCGCCGCCGCGCCCGCGCGCACCGCCGCCGACGCCGCGCCCGTCCGGCCGGCTGTCGCGGAGAACGAGGTGCTCAGCGTCCGCGGCGCCGGCCCGTTCCGGATCGGGGCCCGGCTGGACCGGCTCGTCGCGGCCGGGCTGATCGGCTGGACCGCGCCGGGCTGTCCCGGAATCGTGCACGCCGGCGTCACCGGCTCCTGGGCCGGGGCGATCATGCTGACCTTCCGGGACGGCCGGCTCGTCTCGGTGGGCACGGCCACCGCCCCGCCGCGCTCCCCGGCCGGCGGGTCGGTC
Organism: Micromonospora echinospora; assembly: GCF_014203425.1. Classification (NCBI taxonomy): domain Bacteria; kingdom Bacillati; phylum Actinomycetota; class Actinomycetes; order Micromonosporales; family Micromonosporaceae; genus Micromonospora; species Micromonospora echinospora. Next base: position 3,090,993 of record NZ_JACHJC010000001.1, on the reverse strand, counting down.
GGAATGTCCTTCGCCGAGCTGGAGCGCATCTACGGGCCGCGCGGCCGCATGATCCGCAACGACGCGGGGGACGCCGACGCGTACCTGGTCCGGTTCGGGTCGCGGGTCGAGCTGTTCAGCGACCACCCGATCCGGCCCGGGGTCGGCTTCTACGAGGCCGGTCTGGCGTCGTACGTCGAGCGGTCGTTCCGGCGGGGCTGCTGCTGCTGAGGGCGTCGGGCCCGGCCGTCACGCCGGGCCCGCGCTCAGGCGGCCGGCCGCCCGCCACTCGCGGGCCAGCAGCGCGTAGACCACCTCGTCGGCCCACTCCCCCTTGACGAACTCGTTCTCCCGCAGGTGCGCCTCCCGGCGCATGCCGAGCCGCTCCAGCACCCGGGCCGAGGCGGTGTTGCGGGCGTCCAGCCGGCCGACGATCCGGTGCAGGCCCAGCCCGTCGAAGCCGATCCGCAGCAGTTCCCGGGCCGCCTCGGTGACGTACCCCCGGCCGGTGTGCGCGGGATGCGCCACGTACCCGATCTCGCCCTGCCGGTGCTCCCCGCTGGTCCAGCTCAGCAGCACGTCGCCGACGAACTCGCCGGTGTCCGCGAGCGTCACCGCGAGGTTGAGCACGTCGCCGGGGGCGCGCAGCGCGGTCCGCCGGACCAGCCGCTCGATCGCGGCCCGGGCGGCGGCGTCGTCGTACGGCTCGTGGTAGAGGTAGCGGGTCACCTCCGGGCGGCCCCGGTAGTCCCGGACCACGGCGAGGTCGGCGGCGGTGAAGGCGCGCAGCAGCAGACGCTCGGTACGCAACGGCAGATCGGGCACGAACACCCCGGCAGGCTACGTCGGCACTGTCGTCCGGCCCACCCGATTACGCCCCGGCCACCACGGCGGCCCGGTCGGTGGCATGGTCGTACGGTGAGCACCGCACCCACCACCGCCTGGCGCCGGCCGGCTCCCACGGCCGCGCAGTTCCGCGCCGACCTCTGGGTCGGGCTCGCGGTCACCGTGCTGGCCCTGTTCGAGCTGACCCTGGCGTACAGCACCGGGGCGTTCCTGCTCGGGCCGCCGCCGAGCGTCGCCGAGCAGATCTGGTGGACCGTCGCGGTGACCGCCCCGCTGGCCGTACGGCGGCGGTGGCCCGCCACTGTCGCGGTAATCGTCGCCGTCGCCTTCGTCGCCGGGCAGGCCCGGGCGGTCCCGCTGGCACAGCTCCCGTCGGGCGCGCTGTTCGCCGCCCTGTTCACGCTCGGCGCGTGGGGCGCCGACCGGCGGCTGGCCGGGCGGCTGCGGGTCGGCATCATCGTGGCGATGTTCGGCTGGCTCGCGCTGTCCCTCGCGCTGCGGGCCGACCAGATCTCGGCGGCCTCCTTCGCCGACGCCGCCGGTCCGGTGCCGCCGGTGCTCGCCGCCGTGGTCAACGGCGTGCTCTACAACGTGCTCTTCTTCGGGTTCGCCTACTACGCCGGGCAGACCGCCTGGGTGGCCGCGCGCCGCCGGCACGAGCTACGCGAACAGGCCGAGCAACTGCGCCGGTCCCAGGCGGAGGCGCGCGAGCGCGCGGTGATGGGTGAGCGGGTCCGCATCGCCCGCGAGCTGCACGACGTGGTCGCCCACCACGTGTCGGTGATGGGCGTGCAGGCCGCCGCGTGCCGGCGCGTGTTCGACCGCGACCGGGACAAGGCGCGTACCGCCCTGGCCGCCATCGAGGAGACGGCCCGCACCTCGGTCGACGAGCTGCGCCGGATGCTCGGCGTGCTGCGCGACCCGGACGCCGCGGCCGGCACGGTCGCCGCGCCGGAGGACACCGCCGGCATCGACCAGGTCCGCGCGCTCGTCGACCGGGCCCGGGAGACCGGGCTGCGGGCCGACCTCGGGGTGTACGGGGAGCCCGTGCTGCTACCGCGCTCGGTGTCGCAGGCGGCGTACCGGATCGTCCAGGAGGCGGTGACGAACGTGGTCAAGCACGCCCACGCCACCACGCTCGACGTGCGCATCCGCTATCTGGCGAGGGAGTTGGAGATCGACGTGAGCGACGACGGACAGGGCGGCGCGCCGGCGGCCGGGACCGGGCTCGGCCTGATCGGCATGCGGGAGCGGGTCGCCGCGCACGGCGGTGAGGTGGCCGCCGGGCCGCGCCCCGGCGGCGGGTTCCGGGTCCGGGCCCGCATGCCGCTGCCGGTCGAGGCCGCCGGGCGGGCGGCGTGAGCGCGCCGGTACGGGTGCTGCTCGTCGACGACCAGCACCTGGTCCGGACCGGTTTCCGGGTCATCCTCGAAGTCGAGGACGACATCGAGGTGGTCGGCGAGGCCGCCGACGGGCAGCGCGCCGTGTCGATGGCGTCCGCGCTGCGGCCGGACGTGGTGCTGATGGACGTGGAGATGCCCGTCCTCGACGGGCTGGAGGCCACCCGCCGGATCACCGGCGACACGACGCCGGGCGGCCCCGCGGTGCTCATCCTCACCACGTTCGACAGGGACGACTATCTGTTCGCCGCGCTGCGTGCCGGGGCGAGCGGCTTCCTGCTCAAGAACGGCACGCCGGAGGACCTGGTCGAGGCGGTACGGGTGGTGGCGCGCGGCGAAGGGCTGATCGCGCCGGCGCTCACCCGGCGGGTGATCTCCACGTTCGCCCGGCCCGGCGCGGCGCCGCCGGACCCCCGGCACGACGCGGCGACGGCGGACCTGACCCCGCGCGAGCGGGAGGTGCTGGAGCTGATCGCGAGCGGGGCCAGCAACGCCGAGATCGCGGACGTCCTGCGTGTCGGCGAGGCGACGGTGAAGACCCACGTCAGCCGCGTGCTGGCCAAGCTCGGGCTACGCGACCGGGTGCAGGCCGTGGTGTTCGCGTACGAGCACGGGGTGGTCCGGCCCGGCGGATGACGCCGGTCCGTCGCACGACGGACCAGACGATCGTCCCGCGGTGGGACGACGGGAGCGGGCGCCGGCCGTAGCGTCGGGATCATGACCAGCGTGCTCCGCCTCGACGGCGTCGACCGCAGCTTCGGCGGCCGTCAGGTGCTCAAAGACGTCTCCTTCGACGTGACAGCCGGGCGCATGACCGGATTCGTCGGCGGCAACGGCGCCGGCAAGACCACCACCATGCGGATCATCCTCGGCGTCCTCGCCCCGGACGCCGGGCAGGTCACGTGGCGGGGACACCGGCTCACCCGGGAGGACCGGAGCCGGTTCGGCTACATGCCCGAGGAACGCGGCCTCTATCCCAAGATGACGCCCCGCGAGCAGGTGGTCCACCTCGGCCGCCTGTACGGGCTGGACGCCGCCGGGGCCCGCCGCCGCACCGACGCGCTGCTGGAGCGGGTCGGTCTCGGTGAGCGGGCCGACGACCTGCTGGAGACGCTGTCGCTGGGCAACCAGCAGCGCGCGCAGATCGCCGCCGCGCTGGTGCACGACCCGGAGGTGCTGATCCTGGACGAGCCGTTCTCCGGGCTCGACCCGCTCGCCGTCGACATGGTGGTGGCGGTGCTGCGGGAACGCGCCGCCGCCGGAGCGCCGGTGCTGTTCTCCAGCCACCAGCTCGACGTGGTGGAGCGGCTCTGCGACGACCTGGTGCTCATCGCCGGCGGGACGATCCGGGCTGCCGGCGCTCGCGAGGAGCTGCGCGCCGCGTACACCCTGCCCCGGTTCTCGCTCGTGGTCGACGGCGACGCCGGCTGGCTGCGGGACCAGCCCGGCGTGCGGCTGGTCGACCTCGACGGCGCCCGCGCCGTGTTCGAGGTGGACCCGCCCGCCGACGACCAGGCGGTGCTGCGCGCGGCGCTGGACCGCGGCCCGGTACGCGCGTTCGGCCCGGTCACCCCGTCCCTCGCCGAGATCTTCCGAGAGGTCAACCAGTGAACACGTTCCAGGCCGCCCGGCTGGTCGCGGCCCGCGAGATCAAGGTCAAGGTTCGCGACAAGACGTTCCTCTACAGCACGCTGATCTTCCTGCTGCTCGCCGTCGTCGCCACGGTGGTGCCGGCGATGCTGAGCAGCGGTCCGTCCACAGTGGCGGTGACCGCGGCCGGCGCCGAGCCGCTGCGCGCGGCCGGGCTGGACGTCCTCGTGGTCGCCGACGACGGCGCCGCCGAGCAGGCGGTACGCGACGGCGACGCGGACGCCGCGGTGGTCGCCGGTCCGGTCGTGGTCGCCGACGAGCGGGCCCCGGACGACGTGGTCTCCGCGCTCAGCGCGGCGCCGCAGGTACGGCTGCTGGATCCGGACGCGGTGGACCCGCTCGTCGCGTACCTGGTGCCGTTCGCCTTCGCGTTCGTCTTCTTCTTCATGTCCCAGACGTTCGGGTTGCAGATCGCGCAGAGCGTCACCGAGGAGAAGCAGACCCGGATCGTGGAGATCCTGGTGGCCGCTGTGCCGGCCCGGGCGCTGCTGGCCGGCAAGATCCTCGCCGCGGGCGCGCTGGCGCTGGCGCAGATCACCCTGATCGGGGCCGCCGCGCTGATCGGGATGCGCCTGACCGGCGGCGGTGACCTGCTGAGCCTGATCGCGCCCGCGATCGGCTGGTTCGTGCCGTTCTTCCTGTGCGGCTTCCTGCTGCTGGCGGCGATGTGGGCGGCCGCCGGGGCGCTGGTGAACCGGCAGGAGGACATCGCGGGCGCGTCCACGCCGGTGCAGCTCGCGGTGATGGCGCCGTTCTTCGCAGTGGTGTTCCTCAACGACAACGCCACAGCGATGCGGGTCCTGTCGTACCTGCCGATCTCCTCGCCGACCGCGATGCCGGTACGGCTGTTCACCGGCGACGCGGCGACGTGGGAGCCGTTCGTGTCGCTGGCGCTGCTGCTGCTCGCGGCGGCCGGGTTCCTGCTCGCCGGGGCCCGGGTCTACGAGGGCTCGCTGCTGCGCACCAACGGGCGGACCTCGGTGCGGGCGGCGTGGCGGCAGCGCGAGCCGATCGGCTGACCGCCCGCAACACCGAGCGCCGGCCACCCCGCAGCGGGGGGCCGGCGCACGTCGGGCCGGGGTCAGCCGACAGCGGCCATCACCTCGTCGGAGACGTCGAAGTTGGCGAAGACGTTCTGCACGTCGTCGCAGTCCTCCAGCACGTCGATCAGCTTGAAGATCTTGCGGGCGCCCTCCTCGTCCAGCGGCACGTTCACGCTGGGGATGAGGGAGGACTCGGCCGACTCGTACTCGATGCCGGCGTCCTGGAGCGCGGTGCGGACCGCGATCAGGTCACCCGGCTCGGAGACCACCTCGTACGCCTCACCGAGGTCGTTGACCTCCTCGGCGCCCGCGTCGAGCACTGCCATCATCACGTCGTCCTCGGTCGTGCCGCCCTTGGGGACGATCACCACGCCCTTGCGGGAGAACATGTACGACACCGAGCCCGCGTCGGCCAGCGAGCCGCCGTTGCGGGTCAGCGCGGTACGCACCTCGGTGGCGGCACGGTTGCGGTTGTCGGTGAGGCACTCGATCAGCATCGCCACGCCGTTCGGGCCGTAACCCTCGTACATGATCGTCTGCCAGTCGGCGCCGCCGGCCTCCAGGCCGGAGCCGCGCTTGACCGCGCGGTCGATGTTGTCGTTCGGGACCGAGTTCTTCTTCGCCTTCTGGATGGCGTCGTAGAGAGTCGGGTTGCCGGCCGGGTCGCCGCCGCCGGTACGTGCGGCCACCTCGACGTTCTTGATCAGCTTGGCGAACATCTTGCCGCGCTTGGCGTCGATGACCGCCTTCTTGTGCTTGGTCGTCGCCCACTTTGAGTGGCCGGACATCTGTTACCTCCGTTGCTACCCGCCGTCTGCATCGACCGCACCGCACACGCCCCGCTCCCCCGCCGGCGCACGTCGAGGTGCTGTGATCTTCGCTGGGAGCCGCGGCGGGCTGATGGCCCTGCCGAATCTCGGCAATCCTACCGGCGGCGGGCGGGCGACTGTCACGCGCCGCACGGCAGCGGCCCGCCCCAGGCCGCCCGAACCGGCGCAACCAGGGACGGACCGGTCACTCATTCTCCGAAGCCGTACGACAGCGCCACCGTCGGCTCGAACGTCTCGCGTTCCTCACAGCGCTCCTCCAGACCCGCCCGGTAACGCCGGAACGACTCCAGCCCGGGCAGCGGCCCGGGCAGCTCCGGCGCCGTGGCCACCTCGACGAAGCTGCGTTCGTCGTCGAGCCGGTAGGAGACGTACCGGAAACCGGGCGGGCGCAGCCGGGCCAGTTCGTCGTGGACGGCGCGCAGCAGGCGCAGGTGCTCGGTCAGGCGCTCCGGGCGGACCCGGTAGCGGATCAGGATCATCTCCACGCTCACGCCACCAGCTCCGGGCTGCCCTCGGCGGCCGGGCGGCCCGCCGGCCCCCGGTCCGCCGACCGCCACGGCGCGGGCAGGGCCGCGGACCAGGTCAGGACCTCGGTCAGCATGGCCGACAACGACGCCTCCCGCTCCTCGCCGGGCGTCAGGACGCCGGGCGCGGTGGGGTCGCCGGGGTCCGACCCGGAGAAGTCGAAATCGGTGAAGATCGGGACGGAGACCTGCGTGGGCACGACCGCCACGCGCACCTCGGTCAGGACGAGCCGCAGGTGGTCGGTGGCCCGGACGCCGCCCTGCACGCCGTAGCCGAGCAGCCCGGCCACCTTGTCGTTCCACTCCGCGTACAGGTAGTCGACGGCGTTCTTCAGCGCGGCGGGGACCGAATGGTTGTACTCCGGGGTGACGAAGACGAACGCGTCGCAGGCGGCCACGACCGCGCTCCACCGCCGGGTGTGCGGCTGCCGGTAGTCGCCGAACATCGCCGGCACCGGCTCGTCGAGCAGCGGCAACGCCTGCTCCGCCAGATCGATCACCTCGATCTCGGCCGATCCGGCGCGCACCGCCGGGTGCCGGGAACACACCTGCGCGGCCCAACCGGCGACGGCGGCGCCACGACGGCCGGGGCGGGTGCTTCCCACGATCAGACCGATCCGGAACGGTCCTGTCCTCTGTGTCGTCCTCATGCCGGGAATCGTCCGTCCGGTCGCCGCCGGACCGGGAGACCGGCGCGAGGCTGGCCCTGCCGGGGCCACCCGGCGGCCCGCCGCCGGTGCGAGACTGGGCCGATGATGGACGGCGAGCTGGGGGCGTTCCTGCGCAGCCGCCGGGAGGCGCTGCGCCCGGCCGACGTGGGGCTCCCGTCGGGTCCGCGCCGCCGCACGCCCGGTCTGCGCCGGGCGGAGCTGGCGACGCTGGCCCAGGTCAGCGTCGAGTACCTGACCCGGCTGGAACAGGGGCGCGACACCCGGCCCTCGCCGGAGATCCTCGCGGCGCTCGCCGACGCCCTGCTCCTCGACGACGCCGACCGGGACCACCTGCACCAGCTCGCGACAGTCGGCCACAGCCGGCACCTGTGCCCGCACGAGCGGACGTCCGTCGCCCGCGCCGTCCGCCCGACGGTCCGGGCCGTGCTCGACGGGCTGCGGGACACCCCGGCGTACGTCGTCAACCAGCTCAGCGACGTGCTGGCCTGGAACGACGCGTTCGAGCGGCTGGGCCGGCCACTCGGTCTGCTCGACGGCAGCCCGCCGAACCTGCTCTGGTTCACCTTCGCCGACGAGCGTGCCCGCGACCACTTCCCGCAGTGGGCGGAGCTGGCCGACCAGCAGGTCGCCGAGCTGCACCGGCTGCGGCGGGGCGACCCGGTCGCGGACGCGTTCGCCCAGCGGCTGGCCCGCACCGTGGGCGCGCCGTTCACCGACAGGTGGCGGCGGCGTCCGGTGGCCGCGCCACGTACCGGCGTGCGTGGGCTGCGGCACCCGCAGGCCGGTCCGTTGCGGCTGGCCTACGAGACGCTGGAGCTGGCCGACGCCGCGCACCAGCGCATCGTCGTCCACCTGCCCGCCGACGCCGCCTCCGCGTCCGCCCTGGACGGGCTGCTCGGCCGGCGACCCGGTCAGCTGCGCGCCGTCGCGGGCTGACGGCCCGGGTGGGTCGTCCGATCAGGACGCGGCCCGGACCAGCTCCACGAAGTGGCGGTGCAGCCGCAGGTCGCCGGTCAGTTCCGGGTGGAACGAGGTGGCCAGCAGGTTGCCCTGCCGTACCGCGACGATCCGGTCCGCGGCCGGGCCGTCGGTCACCCGGCCGAGCACCTCGACGTCCGGGCCGACCCGCTCGACCCAGGGCGCGCGGATGAACACGGCGTGGAACGGGCCGCCGTCGACGCCGGTGAGCGTCACCGGCGCCTCGAACGAGTCGACCTGACGGCCGAACGCGTTGCGCCGCACCGTCATGTCGACGCCGGCGAAGCCGCGCTGGTCGGGGCGGCCGTCCAGCACCTGCGCGGCCAGCATGATCAGGCCGGCGCAGGAGCCGTAGACCGGCATGCCGGCGGCGATCCGCTTGTCGATCGGCTCGCGCATCTCGAAGATGTCCACCAGCTTGCTGATCGTGGTCGACTCGCCGCCGGGCACCACCAGCGCGTCGACCGCGTCCAGCTCGCCGGGGCGCCGCACCGGCCGGGCCTCGGCGCCCGCCCCGGTCAGCGCCGCGACGTGCTCGCGTACGTCGCCCTGGAGGGCGAGCACGCCGATCACCGGACCGGCCACGATGCTCCTTCCGGGGCGTTGACAAGGGGCCCCGCCTCTACCGCAGGCGTTAACAGGGGGCCCCTCCTTGCACTCACCAGCCGCGCTCGGCGAGGCGGTGCGGCTGGGGGATCTCCTCGACGTTGATGCCGACCATCGCCTCGCCGAGTCCGCGCGACACCTTGGCCAGCACGTCCGGGTCGTCGTGGAACGTGGTCGCCTTGACGATCGCGGCGGCCCGCTGCGCCGGGTTGCCGGACTTGAAGATGCCCGAGCCGACGAAGACGCCCTCGGCGCCGAGCTGCATCATCATGGCCGCGTCGGCAGGGGTCGCGATGCCCCCCGCGGTGAACAGCACGACCGGCAGCTTGCCCTGCTCCGCGACCTCCTTGACCAGCTCGTACGGCGCCTGCAGCTCCTTGGCCGCGACGTACAGCTCGTCGGAGGGCAGCGACTGGAGCCGGCGGATCTCCTGCCGGATCTTCCGCATGTGGGTGGTGGCGTTGGAGACGTCCCCGGTGCCCGCCTCGCCCTTCGAGCGGATCATGGCGGCGCCCTCGGTGATCCGGCGCAGCGCCTCGCCCAGGTTCGTCGCCCCGCACACGAACGGGACGGTGAACGCCCACTTGTCGATGTGGTTGGCGTAGTCGGCCGGGGTCAGCACCTCGGACTCGTCGACGTAGTCGACGCCGAGCGCCTGGAGGATCTGCGCCTCGACGAAGTGACCGATGCGGGCCTTGGCCATCACCGGGATCGAGACGGCCTGGATGATGCCGTCGATCATGTCCGGGTCGCTCATCCGGGACACGCCGCCCTGCGCGCGGATGTCGGCCGGCACCCGCTCCAGCGCCATCACGGCCACCGCGCCGGCGTCCTCGGCGATCTTCGCCTGCTCGGCGGTGACCACGTCCATGATCACACCACCCTTGAGCATCTCGGCCATGCCGCGCTTGACGCGGGCGGTGCCTACGGCGTTGGCGGGGGTCGGGGCTGCGGACTCAGACACGGGACATCGCTCCTCGGCGTGCTCGGGAGGTGACTGCGCAGGAATGCTACGACCGTCCCGACGCCGCTCCGAGCGCCAATCGAACCCCCGGTGGCCTGCCGTGTGGCCCCCGTCACGACCGCCGGTCAGCCGGTGGTCACGTCCGCCGGGGAGGCCAGCGTCGGGTCGTCGATGTCGAAGTAGCGGGGCCACTCCCGGCCCCGCCCCATCCGGAACAGCCGCACCACCGGACGCCCCCGCGCCGAGCGGGCGTCGCGGACCAGGTCGGTGTGCACCTGCCGGGCCAGCGCCAGCCGGCGGCTCGCCGCGATCACCGCCGCGCAGGGCGGATCGTCCGGGTCCAGCCGCACCGCGCGCAACTGCCGGGTCAGGTCGTTCTCGGCCGCCTCACGCTCCTCCGGGGCGGCGTCGAGCGCGATCCGGGCGGCGGCGTACAGCTCCACGCCGTACCGCTGCTCGGCCAGGACCGCGGCGGCGGCCGCGCGGCGCAGCAGGTGCGCCTCCAGCGCGCGGGCCGCCGAGTCCGCGCGGACCTGCAGCCGCTGCACCCGGCCGGAGGTCCAGATCAGGTACGCCGAGACCAGCCCGAGCACTCCGACGGCGCCCACCACCCACCACATGCCCGGCATCGTAGTGCTGCTCCTCATCCCGCCCGGCCGGCGCGGGGCACCGGTCGACGCGCTCGTCACAGCGGCCGCAGCGGCCACCGAGGTCAGCCCAGTCCCGCCCACTCCTGGTCCATGACCCGGCCGTCGGTGGCTTCGATCGCGGCTGCGTATACCTCCAGAACGCGGCGGGCAACCACGGGCCAGTCGAAATTCGCCACCACCTGGTCGCCGCAGGCGGTCAGCCCGGCCCGCAGGCCGGCGTCGTCCAGCAGCTCGGACAGCACGGCGCCCAGCGCGGCCGCGTCGCCGGTCGGGAACAGCCGCCCGGCCCGCCCGCCGTCGAGCACCCGGCGGAACGCGTCCAGGTCGCTCGCGACCACTGTCGTCCCGGCGGCGAGCGCCTCGGTGAGGATCATCCCGAATGATTCCCCGCCGGTGTTCGGTGCGACGTACAGGTGCGCGCTGCGCAGCATGCGTGCCTTGTCCGCCTCGGAGACCAGGCCGAGGAACGTGACCCGGTCCCGCAGCCCGGCCGGGAACCGCCCGTACAGCTCGTCGGCGTCGCCCGGGCCGGCGACCAGCAGCCGCAGCCCCGGGCGGTGCGGCGCCAGCGCCACGAACGCGTCGCGCAGGATCGGGAAGCCCTTGCGCGGCTCGGTGAACCGGCCGAGGAAGCCGAGCGTGCCGCCCGTGCCCGGGGCGCACTCCCCGGGCCAGCCCGGCAGCGGCGGCACCCCGGCGAACTTCGCCACCGCCACCCCGTTCGGGATCTCCACCGCGCCGCCGTCCATGTGCTCGACCTGCACCTTGCGGGCCAGCGCGCTCACCGCGATCCGGGCGGTGATCCGCTCCAGCACGATCTGGAGCGCGCCCTGCGCGGCGGACAGCACCCGGGAGCGGGTCATCGCGGTGTGGAAGGTGGCCACCACCGGGCCGCGGGCGCAGAGCACCGCAAGCATCGACAGGCTCGGGGTGAGCGGCTCGTGCACGTGCAGCACGTCGAAGTCGCCCCGGGTGATCCAGCGACGGACCCGGGTCGTGGAGACCGGGCCGAAGGCGATCCGGGCCACCGACCCGTTGTACGGCAGCGGCACCGCCCGGCCGGCCGACACCACGTACGGCGGCAGCGCCGAGTCCTCGTCGGCCGGCGCCAGCACGCTCACCTCGTGGCCGAGCCCGAGCAGCGCCTCGGCCAGGTCCATGACGTGGTTCTGCACCCCGCCCGGCACGTCGAACGAGTACGGGCACACGATGCCGATACGCACTGCGCCCTCCCCCTAGACCGTCCCGGTGGTGGCCGGCGGCTGCGCCGGCGTGGGCGAACCGTCCCGGCCCTGGTCCAGCCACATCCGCTGCAACATGTGCCAGTCTTGCGGATTCCGGGCGATGCCCGCCGCCAGACAGTCGGCAACCCGCTGGGTCACCACGCGGACCCGCGCGTCCAGCGGGGCGCTGTCCGGGTCCGGCAGCGGCAGCGGGCCTTCGATCGAGGCGCACGCCGCGTCCGGCTCGTACCACATCGAGGCCACGTAGAGCGGCGCGCCGGTGCGGATTGCGAGCAGCGCCGGACCGGCCGGCATCCGGGTCCGCGCGCCGAAGAAGTCGACCTCCACGCCCCGGGCCGACAGGTCCCGGTCGGCGAGCAGCGGCACCACGTAACCGGCGCGCAGCCGGTCCACCAGCACGTCGAACGCGGGCCGCGGACCGCCGGTGTTGGGCAGGATCTCCATCCCCAGCCCTTCCCGGAACGTCACGAACCGCTCGTAGACGCCCTTCGGGAGCCGCTCCGCCACCGTGGTCATCGGCCAGCCGGTGGCCGCCACCCAGGCGCCGGCCGCGTCCCAGTTCCCGGCGTGCGGCAGCGCCACCACGGCGCCCCGCCCGGCCGCCACGTCGGCGGCGAGCATCTCCTGCCCGTCCAGGCGGAACCCGGCGAGGATCTCCGCCCGGCTCAGGCCGGGCAGCCGGAACGCCTCCATCCAGTAGCGGGCGTACGAGCGCAGCCCGGCGCGCACCAGCGCGTCCAGCTCCGCGTCGGGCAGCTCCGGGCCGACCACCCGGCGCAGGTTGGCGCGCAGCCGGCGCGTACCCCCGCCGTCCTTGCGGTGGGCGCGGTCGGCGCCCGCCCGGAAGGCCGCGGCCGCGACGGGCCGGGGCAGCGCGCGGATCAGGCGCCAGCCCGCGACGAAGCCCGCCTCGGTGAGGTTCACTCGACGCCGACCCGCTGGGCCTGGCGGTACACGTGGGCCATCCGCTGCCCGACGGTGAAGATCGAGACGGCGGCGAGCAGCCAGAGCGCGATCTCCAGCGCGAGCGGTACGGCGACGCCGGTGAGGATGCCGCCCACCCCGACGATGAGCAGGCGCTCCGTGCGTTCGGCGATGCCCACGTTGCAGGTCATCCCGAGGCCCTCGGCGCGGGCCTTGACGTAGGAGACCAGCCCGCCCGCGGCCAGGCAGATCAGCGCCGCCGCCACGCCCGAGTAGTTGTGCTGGGTGGCCAGCCAGTACGCGACGGCGCCGAACACCGCGCTGTCGGCGACCCGGTCCATGCTCGAGTCGAGGAACGCCCCGAACCGGGTGGACCCGCCGCTCATCCGCGCCATCGTGCCGTCGAGCAGGTCGGTGAGAGCGAAGACCGTGACGATCAGCGCGCCGGCGACCAGATGGCCGCGCGCGCCGAAGCCGAGCGCGCCGATGAGCACGCCGACGGTGCCGGTCACGGTGACCGCATTGGGGGACACGCCCGCACGCAGCAGCGTACGGGCGATCGGCTCCACGACGCGGGTCATGCCCGCGCGGGCCGTCACTTGGAAGATCTTCGCCATGGCGGTCCCACGATAACGGCCCGCAACCGCCGGGGACACAGCCGGGCGCACGACCCGCCCGACGGCCCTTGTGCCCCGCACCCGCGCGGGTGTGAGATCGAGCCAGGAGGTGAGCCGGATCACGGGATCACCGGTCCGCGTTCCCGGCCAGCATGAGATCACCGGAAGATATCGCCGCGGCGCCCGTCCCGGGTCCGCTCCCCCGTCGCCCGCGGCGGTCGCCACCACCACCGGTTGAGGGAGGTGCGCCGCGATGGCGCAGAAGAACGAGAAGGGTGTCACCGGCAGCGCGCCGGTGGTGACCGAGCCCGGCAGGGTTCGCAACGTGGTGCTCGTCGGGCACTCCGGCGCCGGCAAGACGACTCTCGTCGAGGCGCTGCTGGCGGCCAGCGGCACGATCAGCCGGGCCGGCGCCGTCACCGAGGGCACCACGGTCTGCGACCACGACCCCGCCGCCGTACGGCAGCAGCGCTCTGTGAGCCTGGCCTGCGCGCCGCTGACGCACCGCGACGTCAAGGTCAACCTGCTGGACACGCCGGGCTACGGCGACTTCGTCGGCGAGTTGCGCGCCGGGCTGCGCGCCGCCGACGCGGCGCTGTTCGTGGTCTCCGCCGTCGACGGCATGGACGCCGCCACCGCCGCCCTCTGGGAGGAGTGCGCCGCCGTCGACATGCCGCGCGCGGTCGCGGTCTCCCGGCTGGACCACCCGCGCGCCGACTTCGACGAGGCGGTGGCGCTGTGCCAGCGGGTCTTCGGCGACAACGTGCTCCCGCTCTACCTGCCCATGCTCGGCGACGACGGCGAGTCGGTGGCCGGCCTGATGGGCCTGATCACCCGCCGGGTGTACGACTACTCCGCCGGGCTGCCGCCGGAGGTGCGCGAGCCGGACCCGGAGCACCTGCCGGCCATCCAGGAGTCCCGCGACGAGCTGATCGAGGGGATCATCGCGGAGAGCGAGGACGAAACCCTGATGGACCGCTACCTCGGCGGTGAGGAGATCGACCCCGAGGTGCTCATCACCGACCTGGAGACGGCTGTCGCCCGCGGCCACTTCTACCCGGTGGTGCCGGTCTGCGCGGAAACCGGCGTCGGCCTGGACGCGCTGCTCGACGGCCTGGTCGCGGCGTTCCCGTCCCCGCTGGAGCACGACCTGCCGGCGGTCACCGGGGTGGACGGCTCGCCCCGTCCGCCGCTGACCTGCGACCCGGACGGCCCGCTCGTCGCCGAGGTGGTCAAGACGACAGTCGACCGGCACGTCGGGCGGGTCTCGCTGGTCCGGGTCTTCTCCGGCACGCTCCGCCCCGACCAGGTGATCCACGTGTCAGGTCACGGCATGGCCGAGCGCGGCCACCCCGACCACGACGCCGACGAGCGGGTCGGCCACGTCTACACCCCGCTGGGCGCGACGCTGCGCGAGGTGGCCGCCTGTGTCGCGGGCGACCTGTGCGCGATCACCAAGTCGGGCAGCGCGGAGACCGGCGACACCATCTCGGCCAAGGACGACCCGCTGCTGATCGCGCCCTGGGAGATGCCCGAGCCGCTGCTGCCGGTGGCGATCGTGGCGCGCAGCCGGGCCGACGAGGACGCGCTGGCCCGCAACCTGTCCCGGCTGGTCGCCGGTGACCCGACGCTGCGGCTGGAACGCAACGCGGAGACCCACCAGCTGGTGCTCTGGTGCATGGGCGAGGCGCACGCCGACGTGGTGCTGGACCGGCTGCGCGGCGGCGGGGTCGAGCTGGACACCGAGCCGGTCCGGGTGCCGCTGCGCGAGACGTTCACCGCCGCCGCGCGCGGGCACGGGCGGCACGTCAAGCAGTCCGGCGGCCACGGCCAGTACGCGGTCTGCGACATCGAGGTGGAGCCGCTGCCCCGGGGCGCCGGCTTCGAGTTCGTCGACCGGGTGGTCGGCGGCGCGGTCCCGCACAACTACATCCCGTCGGTGGAGAAGGGTGTACGGGCGCAGATGGAACGCGGCCTGGTCGCCGGCTGCCCGGTGGTGGACCTGCGGGTGACGCTCGTCGACGGGAAGGCGCACAGCGTCGACTCCTCCGACGCGGCGTTCCAGACCGCCGGCGCGCTGGCGCTGCGCGACGCCGCCGAGAAGGGCCAGCCCACGCTGCTGGAGCCGGTGGACGAGATCACCGTGCGGGTGCCGGACTCGTCGGTCGGCGCGGTGATGGGCGACCTGTCCGGACGGCGCGGCCGGGTGCTCGGCACCGAGCCGGACCCGGAGGCCGAGGGCCGCACGCTGGTCCGCGCCGAGGTGCCCGCGACAGAGTTGCTGCGATACGCGGTGGAGCTGCGCTCGATGACGGCGGGCACCGGCACGTTCCGCCGCGAGTTCGCCCGCCACGAGCCCATGCCCGCCCACCTGGCCGACCAGGCCCGCAAGGAGTCCACAACTCACTGACCCCACCCCCGCCCTCGCCCCTCGCCCCACCTCCCGCTCCCGCGATCTTGCACTTGCGGCCCTGACAAGGTGCGCATTCCGGTCATCTCAAGGGCCACAACCGCAAGATCGGCGTGGAGAGGGCGGGGCTGGGGGCGGGGGTCGTTCGGGTCAGGGGCGGACGGCGGGGACCGGGGGCATCGGCCAGTACGGGCGGTCGGCGTCCCGGAGGGCGGCTGAGCGTACCGCCGCCAACTGCCGCTCCACCTCGGCGAAGTGGTCAGGCGCGAGCGGTCCCCGGCTCAGCGCGGCAGCGTTCTCCTCGACCTGGGCGACGGTACGGGCCCCGGGGATCGGCACGGCGCGGTCGCTGCGCGCCCAGATCCACCCGATAGCCCCCTGCGCGAGCGTACGGCCGTCGGCGGTCAGCGCGTCGCGGACGGCGGCGACCCGGCGCAGCCACTCCGGCGCGGGCCGGCCGCTGCGGAACCACTCCAGCCAGGTCGGCCCGAGTCCGCGTACGTCGTCGCGGGGAAGCGTCGACTCCGGCGTGTACTTGCCGGTGAGCAGTCCCATCCCGAGCGGCCCCCGGGCCAGGCTGGCCAGGTCGTGCTTGTCGCAGGCGTCCAGCATGGCGGGGGCGTCCCGGAGCACCGACAGCGCGTGCTGTACGGCGGTGGCGCCCCGGGCGACCTGCGCGAACGCGGCGGCCCGGTCGGCCCGGTCGGTGCTCCATCCGTACGCCCGGATCAGGCCGTCGTCCATCAGGTCGTCGAGCGTGCCGATGAGCGCCTCGGCCCGGGGCAGCGGCAGGTCGCCGAGGTGCAGTTGGTAGAGGTCGATGTGGTCGGTGCCGAGCCGGCGCAGTGAGTCGGTCACCGCCCGGCGCAGGTAGTGCGGCGAGGCGTTCTCCCCGGTTGCCTGCCGGGCGCTCTCGTCGAACGTGTAGCCGAACTTCGTGGCGATCACGGCCTCGTCGCGCCGGCCGGCGAGTGCCCGGCCGAGCACCCGCTCGCCGTGCCCGGCGCCGTACGTGTCAGCGGTGTCGAACAGCGTGACGCCGAAGTCGAGCGCGCGGCGGACGGCACGTACCGACTCGTCGTCGTCGACCTGACCCCAGCCCAGCGGGCGGGCGCCCTCGGCCCAGGGGCCGCCGATCGCCCAGCACCCCATGCCGAGGGCGCTCACCTCGATGCCGCTGCGCCCCAACTGTCGCTTGTCGACTGCCACCGCCGCATCCTGTCATCTTCCGGGCGGCCGCGGGCCGGTTCCTGGCTCCTGAGTACGGTCACGGTCACGCCCCGTGACGGCAGGCGGCGGACGGTCGCGGTGAACGCCGCCGCCCGGCGAGCCGTCAGCGCGCGTAGGCCAGCAGTACCGGCTCGTCCTGCCCCGGCCAGGCGCCGGCGAGGCCGCCCGCGGCCGGAACGTCGGCCGGTACGGGCCGCCGGACCACCGCCAGCTCGACGTCCCCCACCCGGACCACCGTCACGCCGCCGTCACCCGGGTCGGCCGAAACCGGACCCGTCGGCACCGGACGGCCGGTACGGCTGCCGGTCAGCGTCATGCTCGCCGGACGCGCCTCCCGCTTCCCGTCGACCTCGAAGTACTCCTCGGCCTGCCCGGCGTCGGCGAGCACGGCGGCGGCCAGCAGCGGCGGGTACACCGGGTCGCCGCAGGCGTCGTACGCCCAGCGGCGGCCGAGCACCGAGTGCTCGATGACGCCCACCAGGTGCTCGTCCGCCCCGGCCAGCGGCGCGCCCCGGTAGGTCAACGGCACCTGGAGCACCGGGCCGTCACCGGCGCGGACGAGCAGCGTCTCGACGCCCACCTCACCGGCCGGGTCGTCGAACCGGTACGCCGCGACGCGGCTGACCGGCGCGCCCGCCTCGCCGGCGAACCACTGCCGCCCGGGCAGCCAGCCGGCGAGCAGTTCCAGTTTCGAGGGGCGCAGTTCCGCGCGGTGCAGGAGAGCCATGCGCGAGATCGTACTGTCGGGGCGGGCCGCCGTCAGGCCGCCGACCACGCCTTGGCCAGCAGATCCCGGGTGTCGGCGAGGAGCTGGGGCAGCACCTTGGTGCGGCCGATCACCGGCATGAAGTTGGCGTCGCCGCCCCAGCGCGGCACCACGTGCTGGTGCAGGTGCGCGGCGATGCCCGCGCCGGCGACGCCCCCCTGGTTCATGCCGAGGTTGAAGCCGTGCGCGCTGGAGACGTGCCGGACGACCCGCATGGCGGCCTTGGTGAACGCGGCCAGCTCGACCGTCTCCGGCTCGTCCAGCTCGGTGTAGTCAGCGACGTGCCGGTAGGGGCAGACGAGCAGGTGCCCGGGGTTGTACGGGTAGAGGTTGAGCACCGCGAAGACGTGCTCACCGCGGGCCACCACCAGGCTCTCCTCGGCGGGCAGCCCGGGCGCCAGGCAGAACGGGCAGCCGGCCGGCTTCTCGTACCCACCCTCGGGCCGGTCCTCGCCGGAGATGTAGGTCATCCGGTGCGGCGTCCAGAGCCGGTCCAGCCCGTCCGCCAGACCGTTGTCGCCGCCGTACCCGGTGTCCCGCTCCGCCCCTGTCACACCGGCGATCCTACGATCCGGCCCGGACCCGCGCCGAACCGCGCCGCCGCCGGGGCGGCGGCGCGTCTACTCGGCGGCGGTGGCGGTGGGGCCGGCGTTGGTACGCGACTCCACCACCTCGCGCACGTGCGCGACCGCTTCGTCGACCGGTACGCCGTTGCGCTGCGAGCCGTCGCGGTAGCGGAACGAGACGGTGCCGGCGGCCACGTCGTCGTCCCCGGCGATCACCATGAACGGGATCTTCTGCTGCTGCGCGTTGCGGATCTTCTTCTGCATCCGGTCGTCGCCCAGATCGACGTCGGCGCGGATGCCGTGCCGGCGCAGCGTCGCGGTGAAGTCGGCCAGGTAGTCGCCGTGCTCCTCGCGGATCGGGATGCCGACCACCTGCACCGGTGCCAGCCAGGCCGGGAACGCGCCCGCGTAGTGCTCGGTGAGCACGCCGATGAACCGCTCGATCGACCCGAACTTGGCGCAGTGGATCATCACCGGCTGCTGCCGGGTGCCGTCGGCGGCCTGGTACTCCAGCCCGAAGCCCTTCGGCTGGTTGAAGTCGTACTGGATGGTCGACATCTGCCAGGTCCGGCCGATCGCGTCCTTGGCCTGCACGGAGATCTTCGGGCCGTAGAACGCCGCGCCGCCCGGGTCCGGCACCAGCTCCAGGCCGGTCTCCAGCGCGCACTGCTCCAGCACGGCGGTGGCCGTCGCCCAGTCGGAGTCGGAGCCGACGAACTTGTCCGGCCGGGAGTCGTCGCGGGTCGACAGCTCCAGGTAGAAGTCGTCGATGCCGAAGTCACGCAGCAGGCTGAGCACGAAGCCGAGCAGGTGCTTGATCTCGGCCGGTGCCTGCTCCTTCGTGCAGTAGGAGTGCGAGTCGTCCTGGGTGAAGCCGCGCACCCGGGTCAGGCCGTGGATGACGCCGGACTTCTCGTACCGGTAGACCGACCCGAACTCGAACAGCCGCAGCGGCAGCTGCCGGTAGGACCGCCCGCGCGACCGGTAGATCAGGTTGTGCATCGGGCAGTTCATGGCCTTGAGGTAGTAGTCGCTGCCCTCCATCTCCATGGGCGGGAACATCGTGTCCTTGTAGTAGGGCAGGTGTCCCGAGGTGTGGAAGAGACCTTCCTTGGAGATGTGCGGCGTGCCGACGTAGTCGAAGCCCTCCTCGATGTGGCGCGCCCGGACGTAGTCCTCCATCACCCGCTTGAGCACGCCGCCCTTGGGGTGGAAGACCGGCAGGCCGGAGCCGATCTCGTCGGGGAAGCTGAACAGGTCGAGGTCCGCGCCGAGCTTGCGGTGGTCGCGGCGGGCGGCCTCCTCCAGGAGCTTCAGGTACGCCTTGAGCTCGTCGCGGGTCGGCCACGCGGTGCCGTAGACGCGCTGCAGCTGCGGGTTCTTCTCCGACCCGCGCCAGTACGCGGCGGCCGAGCGCATCAGCTTGAACGCGCCGATCAGCCGGGTGCTCGGCAGGTGCGGGCCCCGGCACAGGTCGGACCAGCAGACCTTGTCCTCGTTCGCGGCGAGGTTGTCGTAGATGGTCAGCTCGCCGCCGCCCACCTCCATCACCTCGGAGGAGTCCAGCCCCTCCCCCTTGACGTCGATCAGCTCCAGCTTGTACGGCTCGGCGGCCAGCTCGGCCCGCGCCTCGTCCAGGTCGGCGAACCGGCGGCGGCGGAACCGCTGGCCGGACTTGACGATCTCCTGCATGCGCTTCTCGAGCTTGGTCAGGTCCTCCGGCTGGAACGGCTTGTCGACGCCGAAGTCGTAGTAGAAGCCGTTCTCGATCGGCGGGCCTATGCCGAGCTTCGCCTCCGGGAAGACGTCCTGCACCGCCTGGGCCAGCACGTGCGCGGTGGAGTGGCGCAGCACGTTCAGCCCGTCCGGGCTGTCCAGCGCGACCGGCTCGACAGCGACCTCCTCGGCCGGGCGCCAGTCCAGGTCGCGCAGCTGGCCCTGCGGGTCGCGGACCACCACGATCGCCTTCGGCCCGCTCATCGGCAGACCGGCCGCGGCCACCGCGTCGGCCGCCGTCGTCCCGGCGGCGACGACGACGGGGTCGGCCACGACGGGGGTACGGGGTGCGGACACGGTGACTCCTAGTCGTCGATGGTACGGATAAGCCGGTGACCGGCCCCTGCGATGCTATCGGTCGCCCCGGCGCGTGCCGTCGCCGACGCCGCTGCCCGCCGGCAACGAGTTCGGCAGGCGTTGAACCTTTTCGCCCCGCCGCCCGAACTACCAGGTGGGGCCGGAGCCGGTACCGGCCCCGGTCGAGATGGATGGGGGCCACGATGAGGATGACCCGTCAGGGCCGGTGGGCGGCGGCGCTGCTGGCCGCCGTGCTCGCCGGAGCGGTGAGCTGGCCGGGCGCGGCGAGCGCGGCCGGGGTGACGGTCACGACCTCACCCGCCGAGGTACGCCAGGGCGACGCGATCCAGTTGTCGGTGGTGGTGCCGGCGGACCGGCCCGGCAGCCGCACCACCAAGATCGAGCTGACCATGCCCCCGGACGCCCCGATCGGCGAGGTGTACCCGCTGTCCGTGCCGGACTGGGCGCCCACCATCACCACCCGCACGCTGGACCAGCCGGTCCCCGGCATGCACGCGGCCGAACTGAACCAGGTGACCCACGCCGTGACCTGGCTGCGGGTGCCCGGCACCGGCAGCGGAGCGGCCCTGCTGCCGCTCGGCATGGGTCCGATGCCCGCCACTGACCGGCTCACGTTCACAGTGGTCCAGACGTACGCCGACGGCACTGTCGTGCGGTGGGCGGACCCGGCCGGCGGCAAGCACCCGGCACCGACTGTCGAACTGCTGCCGCCGCTGCCGGGCACCATGACGCACAACGGCGACCCCGGTACGAACGGCGGCGCGCACAGCGGTCACGGCGCGGCGGGCGGCGCCCAGGGCGGTGTTCCGGGCGGTGTTCAGAACGGCGCTCCGAACGGCGCGGCGCCGGCGGCCGACGACGGGCCGAGCGCGGACCTGCTGCTCGGCGGCGGCCTGCTCGCCGGGCTGGCCGGCGGGGCGGCGATCGGCTGGCTGCTCAGCCGCCGCCGACGCGACACCATGACCCTGCCGCCCGACGACAACCCTTCCCCCGACGAGCCCGACGCCACCGAGCGCCCAAACGCGGACAACCGCTCCGACTCCCCCGAGCATGAAGTCGCCCCCGACACCCCGGCACCGGATTCGCTCCGCAGCGGCCCGGCGCCCACCTCGCCCCACGGCGACCCGGCACCGCATTCGTCGGGCGGTGACCCGGCACCGGATTCGCCCGATTCGGGAAGCGCCGCGCGCCCGCTCAGCGAACCCGTCCCCGCTGGTGGCGCACGCCGGGACGCATGATCGACTCCACTTCGCCGAGGTGGCTGCATCCCACCCCCGTCGACCCCGCCACCTCCCCGAGATGGCCCGCGTGCCCGGTCGGAACCGACCGTGATCCACACCTGCTCGGGGAGGTTGCGGCATCACGCACCCCTCGACCCCGCCACCTCCCCGAACTGGCGCACGACCGGGCCGGCGGCGAGGGGCGGCGGTCAGGCCGGGGTGGTGACCCAGCCGGGGAGCGGCTCGCGCGCGGTCAGCCAGTCCTCCGGGACGCCGCCGGGCCCGCCGACCCCGGTGTACGCGGCCACGGTCCCGCCCACGATCGCGGCCGTGGTGTCCACGTCGCCGCCCGCCTCCACGCAGGCGCGGATCGCGGCGGGATAGTCGTGCAGCAGCGTGGCGGCGACCCAGAGCGTGAACGGGACGGTGTCCTGCGCGGTGACCCGCGAGCCGTTGCCGAGCGCGTCGGCGACCTCGGCGGCCGGATGACCGAGCAGCGTGGCGGCCCGGCGTACCCCCCGGTGCACCTCACCGGCCGGGTCGAGCGCCCCGGCGACGGCGGTGAGCAGCCGGGCCGGCTCGGGCCGGTCGCCGTCGAGGCGGGCGCGGGCGGCCAGCGAGGCGGCCACCGCGACCGCCACCGCGCCGGCGACGCCCTCCGGGTGGGCGTGGGTCACCTCGGCCGAGGCGCGGGCCTGCTCGGCGGCGCGCCGGGTGGAGTCGGCGTACCAGGCGCCGAGCGGCGCGACGCGCATGGCCGCGCCGTTGCCGCAGGAGCCCTGCCCGTCGAACGCGGACGCGG
This sequence comes from Micromonospora echinospora, assembly GCF_014203425.1. NCBI lineage: Bacteria > Bacillati > Actinomycetota > Actinomycetes > Micromonosporales > Micromonosporaceae > Micromonospora > Micromonospora echinospora. The sequence goes on along the minus strand of NZ_JACHJC010000001.1, from coordinate 3,068,979 downwards.
CGGCCACCGGCCACGGCGTGCCGGTACGGATCAGCCGCAGCACCGTCACCGCGCCCGGCCCGTACCCCCGGTAGGGCTCGCAGCGGTGCGCGAACGCCAACGCCAGCCGGTCGGAGTCGATCCGCCCGGCGGCGGCCAGCTCGGCCACGACGGAGCAGGCCATCTCGGTGTCGTCGGTCCACTCCCAGGGCGGCGCGGGCAGCCGGCCGGCGGCGAGGTCGTCCGGGCGCCGGCCGGGGACGAAGAACTGGGAGCCGAGGGCGTCACCCACCGACAGCCCGGCCAGCGCGTCGCGGGCGAGCGTGAGGCGGGTGTCAGGGAAGAGCGTGAACGTCATCGCTGTCCCAGCTTGCCCGCTTCCCCGGACCGCCGCAACGCGACCGGCTTGCCACACCTTGTACGGTGCTGACGTGGCAACCGTCCTGCTGGTCGAAGACGACCACGTCGTGCGCGGCGCCATGCTGCGGTCGCTCACCGACCGGGGGCACGCGGTGCACGCCGTCGGCACCGCGCTCGACGCGCTGCGCCGGGTCGCCGCGGAGACGCCCGATCTCGTGGTGCTCGATCTCGGCCTGCCCGACCTGGACGGCTCGGACGCGCTGCGCATGCTGCGCGGCATCACCGACGTGCCGATCATCATCGCCACCGCCCGCGACGACGAGCAGTCGGTGGTGCGGCTGCTGCGGGCCGGCGCGGACGACTACATGGTCAAGCCGTTCACCGGCGCGCATCTGGACGCCCGGATCACCACTGTGCTGCGCCGGGCCGGCCGGGCCAGCCGCACCGTCGCGCCGGCCGTGCACACGGTCGGCGGCCTGCGGGTCGACGTGGGTGAGCGCAGCGCGGTGCTGGACGGGGAGCCGCTGGCGCTGACCCGCAAGGAATTCGACCTGCTGGCGTATCTCGCCGCGCGTCCCGGCCGGGTAGTGTCCCGGCGGGAACTCTTGGAGGAGGTATGGCGGCAGCCATCGGTCGGCGAGGACCAGACCATCGACGTGCACCTGTACTGGCTCCGCCGCAAAATGGGCGAGTCCGCGGCGAAGCCGCGCTACCTGCGCACCGTGCGGGGGGTCGGCTTCCGGCTGGTGGCGCCGGACTGAGGCTGTCGCTGGCCGCGCTCACGGCCGGCATGTGCAGCCTCGTCGCGCTCGCCTTCCTCATTCCGCTCGGGCTCACCCTCGCCGACCGGTCCCGGGAGGCGGAACTGGCCGACGCCGCGCGCCGCTCCGCGCTGGTGACCGGCGCGCTGGCGGTGAGCACCGACACGGCGGCTGTCGAACGGGCGGTGGCGGCCGCGGCCGGCGACGACCCGGCGCTGCGCCCGGTCGTACACGGCATCGGGGCGGACGAGTCCGCCGGCCGGGCCGACGCGGCAGCGCTCGCCGACGCCGCCGAGCAGCGACGTTCGGTGGTGACCGAGGTGGACGGCGGGGTGCTGCGGCTGGACCCGGTGGTGCTCGGTGAGCGGGTCGCCGTGGTGGAGGTCTTCGTACCCGACGAGGTGCTCGACGACGGCAGCGGCGGACGCTGGCTGCTGCTGCTCGCGGTGGCGCTGGCGCTGGTCGGCGCGGCGGTGGTGGTGGTCGACCGGGTGGCGGCCCGGGCCGTGGACGCCACCGGCGACCTGGTCAAGGCGGCGCTCGCGGTCGGCGACGGCGAGCTGGGGGTACGGGTCGAGCCGACCGGCCCGCGCGAGCTGGCCGAGGCCGGGCACGCGTTCAACCGGATGACGGAACGGCTGGTGGCGTTGCGTGCCGACGAGCACGAGCTGGTCGCCGACCTGTCGCACCGGCTGCGTACGCCGCTGACCGCGCTGCGGCTGGACGCCGAGGCGCTGGAGTCCGACGACACGAGCATCGGCACGTTCAGTGAGGCGGAGCTGGACCGGCGGCGTGGCATCCGGCGCATCCGGCAGGCGATCGTCACGCTGGAGGGCGAGGTCGACCAGCTGATCAAGACGACCCGCAAGGCGGTGAGTCAGGAGTCGGCTCCGGCGTCGTGCGACGTCAGCGAGGTGGTGCGGGACCGGATGGTGTTCTGGTCGGCGCTGGCCGGGGACCAGAACCGGCCGCACCGGGTGGTCGGGGCGCAGTTGCGCATCCCGGCGCCGGTGCCCCGCGCCGAGCTGGCCGCCGCGCTGGACGCGGTGATCGGCAACGTGTTCCGGTACACGCCGCAGGGCACCGCGTTCGAGGTGGCGGTGAGCCGCCGGGACGGCTGGGTGGCGATCCGGATCGACGACGCCGGGCCGGGCATCCCGAACCCGGACCGGGCGCTGCGCCGGGGCGAGAGCGACCAGGGCTCCACCGGGCTCGGGCTGGACATCGCCAAGCGGGTCGCGTTGCAGGCGAACGGTTCGGTGAGCATCGACCGGGCCCGGCTCGGCGGGGCCAGCGTGGTGATGCTGCTGGCCGACCCGGACGCGGCGCCCCGGCCGGTGAACCGGTTCGGGCTGGTCGGCCGGATGGCCCGGGACGCGCGCGAGCCGCGTGCCGGACGGCGCTGGCCGCGCCCGCGCTGACGCCCTGGCTGTGGGCCGGCGCAAGTTCTCCTTAAAGGTGGTTTAACGACGGCCGGGAAACCGCCGTGAACTGCCAGGATTACCGACAGAACCCATCAGTTCCGTCGGCCGGGACGCCCCGTAACACCTTTCGGCCGGCGGATCGGTGCGCGCGACGGGAGTTCGGTCCCCCCACACCTCGCTCCCGTCGCGCGCTCTCCCTTCGCTCCGGGCGAGGTGACCGTCATGACGCCGACTGTCGGCCGTCTACTCCGCTGGGCCGCCGTGATCGGCCTGGGCGTCGCCCTCACGCTCGCCTTCTGGCAGGACCCGGTGCTCGCCCACGGCCCGGTCCGGCCCGCAGCTGTCGCGTCCGGCCCCGCCGCCGCGCTGTCCGCGCTGGCCCTGGCCGGGGTGATGCTGACCGCGCGACGCCGGCCGCCCCGGGGATCCCGGCGACCGACGCCCGTACGGCCGCTCAGCGTGCCGCGTTCGCCCGGTACGCGTCGATCTCGGCGCTGATCCGGGCCTGCTCGGCCGGGGCCAGGAACGCCGCGGCGACCGCGTCGCGGGCCAGCGCGGCGACGCCGTCCGGGCCGAGTCGCAGCAGCCGGGCGGCCACCGCGTACTCGTCGTTGAGGGTGGTGCCGAACATCGGCGGGTCGTCGGAGTTGATGCTGACCGGCACGCCGGCCTCCACGATCCGGGGCAGCGGGTGCGCGTCGAGGCTGGGCACGGCCCGGGTCCGCACGTTGGAGGTCGGGGAGATCTCCAGCGGGATCCGCCGCTCGGCCAGGTAGGTGAGCAGCGCGGGGTCCTGCGCGGCGGAGATGCCGTGGCCGATCCGCTCGGCGCCCAGCTCGCGCAGCGCGTCCCAGACGGTCTCCGGGCCGGTGGTCTCGCCGGCGTGCGGCACCGAGCGCAGCCCGGCCGCGCGGGCCTGGTCGAACCAGGGCTTGAACTGCGGCCGGGGCACGCCGATCTCGGGGCCGCCGAGGCCGAAGCTGATCAGCCCGTCGGGCCGCTCGTCGAGCGCGATCCGCAGCGTCTGCTCGGCGGCGGGCAGGCCGGCCTCGCCGGGGATGTCGAAGCACCAGCGCAGCGCGATGCCGAAGTCGGCCTCGGCGCGCTTGCGGGCGTCCTCGATCGCCTCGCAGAACGCCGGCGCCGGGATCCCCCGGTTGACGTGCGAGTACGGCGTGACCGTCAGCTCGGCGTACCGGACCTGCTGGCGGGCCAGTTCCCGGGCGACCTCGTGGGTGAGCAGCCAGACGTCGTCGGCGTCGCGGATCAGGTCGACGACGCTGAGGTAGACCTCGATGAAGTGGGCGAAGTCGCGGAACGCGAAGTAGTCGGCGAGCGCCTCCGGGTCGGCCGGCACCGGGGTGCGCCCCTCGTGCCGGGCCGCCAGCTCGGCGACGATCCGGGGCGAGGCGGAGCCGACGTGGTGCACGTGCAGCTCCACCTTGGGCAGTCCGGCGATGAAGGTGGGCAGGTCGGTCACGAGTTCTCCTCTGCGCGGGCGCCGGTGCGGGCCACCATGAAGATCCGGCGGAACGGGAAGTACACCAGACCCTGCCGCACCGGGTACGCCTGCGCGAGCCGTACCCCCAGCTCGGCGCGGAAGTCGTCCCAGCCGGCGGAGTCCAGCGCGGCGCGGACCGGGCGCAGCGCGGTGCCCTCCATCCAGGCCAGCACCGGGTGGTCGGCGCCGGCGGCGGGCAGCAGGTGCACGTACGTAGTCTCCCAGGTGTCGGCCGCGCAGCCGGCGTCGGCGAGCAGCGTGGCGTAGCCGACGGGCTCGTCGACGGGCGCCTCGCGCAGCTTGGCGGCGAGCGCGTCCCGCCACCGGTCCTGGGCGGCGACGGAGCGCAGCAGCCGGTGCGAGGGCGCGTCGAAGTTGCCTGGTACCTGGAACGCCAGCCAGGCGCCGGCCGGCAGCTCGGCGGCCCAGCGGCGGAGCAGGTCGCGGTGTTCCGGCACCCACTGGAGCACCGCGTTGCCGACCAGCACGTCCACGTCCGGCTCGGGCCGCCAGTCGCGGACGTCGGCGACGGCGTAGTCGACCGGGCCGCCCTCGGCGTTCGCCCGCGCGATCATCTCCGAGGAGGAGTCGAGGCCGGTGACGCGGCTGCCGGGCCAGCGGTGGCCGAGCGTGGCGGTGAGCGTGCCGGGGCCGCAGCCGAGGTCGACCACGGCGCGTGGCCGCTCGGCGCCGACCCGGGCCAGCAGCTCGTGGAAGGGCCGGGAGCGCTCGTCTCCGTAGCGCAGGTAGGTGTGTGGATCCCACATGGCAGCCTCCAAACCGTACGTACGTCTTGTTGGACCGTACGGCCCGCCGCGCGCCACGGCAAGCGGCTCACTAGGCTCGGCCGGGTGGAACAGCGCAGCTTCGACCGGCTCGGCCGGCACGTCGGCATCATCGGACTCGGCGCGTGGCAGCTCGGCGCGGACTGGGGCGAGGTCAGCGAGGACGCGGCGCTCGCCGTGCTGGCCGCCGCCGTCGACGCCGGCGTCACCTTCCTGGACACCGCCGACGTGTACGGCGACGGCCGCAGCGAGGCGCTGATCGGCCGGTTCCTGCGCTCCCGCCCCGGGCACGGGCTCACGGTGGCCACCAAGATGGGCCGCCGGGTGGAGCAGACGCCGGAGGCGTACACGCTCGACAACTTCCGGGCCTGGACCGACCGGTCCCGGGCCAACCTCGGCGTCGACACGCTCGACCTGGTTCAGCTGCACTGCCCGCCCACCGCGGTCTTCGCCGACGACCGGGTCTTCGACGCGCTGGACACGCTGGTCGCCGAGGGGCGCGTGGCCGGGTACGGCGTCAGCGTGGAGACCTGCGACCAGGCGCTCACCGCCATCGCCCGGCCCGGCGTGGCGAGCGTGCAGATCATCCTCAACGCGGTCCGGCACAAGCCGCTGGAGCAGGTGCTGCCCGCCGCCGCTGCCGCCGGGGTGGGCATCATCGCCCGGGTGCCGCTCGCCAGCGGCCTGCTCTCCGGCCGCTACGACGAGAACACCACGTTCCCGGCGAACGACCACCGCACGTTCAACCGGCACGGCGAGTCGTTCGACGTCGGCGAGACGTTCTCCGGCGTCGACTACGACCTGGGCCTGGCCGCGGTGCGCCGGCTCGCGCCGCTCGTCGGCGACGACCGCACGATGGCGCAGTTCGCGCTGCGCTGGATCCTCGACCAGCCCGGCGTGACAGTGGTGATCCCCGGCGCCCGCTCGCCCGAGCAGGCACGGCGCAACGCCGAGGCGGCCGGCCAGCCGGCACTGACCGAAGTGGAGCTGGCCGCGGTGCGGGCCGCCTACGACGAGCTGATCCGCCCGCAGGTGCACGACCGGTGGTGAGCCGGACGGCCGGCGCGGCGTCGCCGGCCGCCCGCGCCGCCGGGCATGCTGGAGCGGAACTGTCGTCGGAGGGGGAACGATGAGGGGTTGGTTCCGGCTCACCCTGGGGCTGCTCGCCGTGGTGCTGGGCGCGCTGTGGACGGTGCTCGGGCTCGGGTACGTCGAGGGCAGCGTCCTGAGCGACGAGCGGAGCTGGGTGTACGTCGGCGTGGCGCTGATCCTGATCGGACTCGCCGGGCTGTGGTGGGGCATGCGGGCCCGACGTCGCTGAGGCGGGCGCACGCCGGGCACGGCGAAGCCCCGCCTCCCGTGCGGGACGCGGGGCTTCACGACGCTCCAGCCGGCGTGGCCGGCGCTGCGTCAGCTCAGATGGGGCGGACCTGCTCGGCCTGCGGACCCTTCTGACCCTGGGCGATCTCGAACTCCACCCGCTGGTTCTCCTCCAGCGTGCGGTAGCCGCTGGTCTGGATGGCCGAGAAGTGGACGAACACGTCAGCACCCCCGCCGTCGACGGTGATGAAGCCGAAGCCCTTGTCAGCGTTGAACCACTTCACGGTTCCCTGCGCCATGTCTATCTCCTTCTAAAACTGGCGGCCGAGCACGCCGTGCGGCCGATTGGCCGTTTTCGAGCAGCGGCGCCTGAGACAGCCCCCAGTACCGGAGACTTCGCTCAACCCACGCGTCTCGCAACAGCGTGAGAAAGCAAACCACGTACGCAAAAACTTCGCACAGCCTAGCCGACGAAATTCTCCGACATGTGACCTGAAGGTCGCGCCGGAGCCATGCGAAAGGCCCCTTCCCCGCGCTCGGGAAAGGGGCCTTTCCGGCCTTTTTCTCAGTCCGGCCAGCGACCGGTGAGCCGGCGTACGCCGACCGCTCCACCCCTGTCGACGGCGGCCCGCACCGCCGAGAAGATCGCCCCCTGAAGTGCCGCGGCGGCGAGCACCTCGCCCCAGCGGCGGTCCTCGTCGGTGGCGTTCGGCGCCTCGCCGTCGCCCGCCGTCAACTTCCAGACCTGGCGGAAGATCATACCGGCGACGGTACCGGCGGCCAGGCCGAGCAGCACCCCCACCGGCTTGTACGCCGCCTTGCCGATCTTCCCGCTCACCTGCGCCTCCCTCGGACGATGGCCAGCACCACCACTGTCACCAGGGCACCGGCCGCGATGGCCGCCCACGGCAACGGATTGCGCCCGACCGCCTCACCCTTCTCGTACGCCTGCGCCCGGACCAGCCGGGCCCGCTCCGCCGCGCGACCGCGCACCCGGGCCGCGGTCAGCGACGCCTGCTCGCGCATCCGCGCCTTCGCCTGCTCGGCGGAGTGCCGCACCAGCGCCTTCGGGTCGGCCCTGGCCGCGAGCAGCTCCACCGTCTCACCGAGTTCCACCCGGGTCCGGCGGATCTCCTCCCGGAGCGCCGCCACGTCCCCGGTTCCGTTGCCGGTCATGCCCGTCTCCCGTCCTTCACCGCGGCGGTGACCGTGTCGACGTCCGCCCGCACGCTGCGGACGGCCGCCTCGGGCACCGGCGGGACGGCACGGCTGACCTGCTTCTTGCCCACCAGCGCCAGGATCCCGGCGAGCAGGAACAACGCCACCGCCACGATCAGGGCCGCCAGCCACGCCGGCATGACCAGCGCCAGCAGCAGGATCACTGTGGCGACCAGGGCACCGGCGCCGTAGAGCGCCATCACCCCGCCGCCGCCGAACAGACCGATTCCGATCCCGGCGTGCTTGCCCTTCTGGGTCAGTTCCGCGCGGGCCAGCGCCAGCTCGTCCCGTACCAGACGGGTGACCTGCTCGGTGGCGCGCTGGACCAGTTCCGCGGTGGACGGCTCGTTCCCGGTCCGGGACGTGCTGCGACTCGCGACGTCAGCCATGCTGTCCTCCTTTCGTCATCACCGCGCTGTATGCCCGGAGTCGCCGCCCGTCAATCCTGCGCGGCGCGGCCGGTCCGCCCGGCCGCGCGCCGCCGGAGCCCGGGTGCCGCGAGCACCGGATCCGGGGCGTGCGCACCACGTCCCCCGCAACGGGCCGGGCAAACCCGTCCGGCCCGAAAGTCCCCGAAAGCTCCCCCTCCGCACGCGCGGAGCCCTCGGCGCCGGTGGGCGGCCGAGGGCTCCGATCGGGGTACGCGGGTCAGCGACGCGCCTCGGCGTGCTCCTCCCGGCTGCCCACGAACACCTCGCTGCGGGCCTCGCCGTCGTCGCTGCCGCCGAAGACCCGCGCGTCGTCGGGCGCCTCGGTGCCGGCCGGGCGGCGGACCGGGCGGCGCGGCTGCGCCGCCTGCCAGGGCAGCGGGCCGGCGGCGTCGCCCACCTCGGCGCGCAGCCGGGGCAGGGCGGTCGGGCGCTGGTCGCGTACCCAGGTCACCAGGTGCTCGCGGACCAGGCAGCGCAGGTCCCACAGGCTGCCCGCGTCGGCGGCGCTGACCAGCGCGCGGACCTTGACCATGCCGCCGGTGGCGTCGGTCACCTGGAGCACGCAGACCCGCCCGTCCCACAGCTCGGTGCCCTCGCACAGGCGGCGCAGCTCCTCCCGCATCGCCTGCACCGGGATGGCCCAGTCCAGCTCGAACTCGGCGGTGCCGAGCACCGCCGCCTCGGTGCGGGTCCAGTTCTGGAACGGCCGGCTGGTGAAGTACGAGGTGGGCAGGATCAGCCGGCGGTCGTCCCAGATCTGCACCACCACGTAGCTGAGCGTCAGCTCCTCGATCCGGCCCCACTCCCCCTCGACCACCACCACGTCGTCGAGCCGCACCGCGTCGCTGAACGCGAGCTGGAGACCGGCGAAGACGTTGCCGAGCAGGCTCTGCGCGGCCAGCGCGGCGACCGCGGCGATCACACCGGCGGAGGTCAGCACACCGGCGCCGACGCCACGTACGGCCGGGAACGTCATCAGCATGACGCCGACGGTGAGAATCACGATCACCGCGATGGTCAGCCGGCGCAGCAGCACCACCTGGGTACGCACCCGGCGCGCGTGCCTGTTGTTCGGCACGTCCACCCGGAACCGGGCCAGCGCGGTGTCCTCCGCCACCACCAGCAGCGAGGCCACCAGCCAGGCGGTGGCGGCGATCATCGCCAGCACGAGCGTGTGCAGGACGAACTGCCGCCACGGGCTGCCGACCGCGTACAGGGTGGTGAACCGCACCGCGATCTGCACCGCGACCACAGTGGCGGCCACCTGGAACGCGCGGTGCGAGTGCTCGGTCAGCTCGGTCATCAGCAGCGAGCGGCGCCCGAGCCGGCGGGTGACCCGGTGCACCACCTGGGCCAGCACCAACGCGATCGCCGCCGCGGCAAGCGCGGCGGCGATGGTCACGACGTAACTCTGCACTAACTCTCTCTCCCTCCGACCGGGCGGAATCGGGCGCAAAGGCCCAATGGTGCCCGGCGGCCCGGGTATCGACCAGGATCAGACCTTGCGGTACCGGGACTGGAAGAAGCAGTAGACGCCGAACGCGGCGATGCCGAGCGCCATGAGCGCCAGCAGCCACGGCCCGTACGACTGGTCGCGCAGCGTCCGCAGGGCGGCATCCAGGCCGCGCGCCTTCTCCGGGTCGTAGTTCACCGCGGCGACGACGACCAGCAGGCCGGCGATGGCGAACACGCCACCACGGGCGGCGTACCCGGCCATGCCGAGGCGGCGGGTGAGCTGGCGGGTCTTGGGGCTCATCTCGCCGGTCTTCAGGTTGCGCTCGAACTTCTTCTTCAGGCCGTAGATCACCATGCCGACGCCGAGCGCGGCGAGCGCCAGGCCGGCCAGCCCGACCAGCCACCGGCCGCCGTCGGAGGCCATCAGCTTCTCGGAGAGCTGCTGCTGCTGGTCCGAGGCGTTGGAGCTGGCGTCCTGGAAGACCTGGATCGCGGTCCAGCCCAGCCAGACGAAGACGACGACCCGGGCCGCCGAGGCGATCCGTTCGAACAGTCGTTCCTTGCCGGTCTTGGAGACGTGGCCGGAGATCGCTTCGAAGGCCTGCCAGATCGCCATGGCGAACAGGCCGACCGCGACGGCGATCAGGAGGAACTTCCCGAGCGGCTGTTCACCGAGGGTGCGCAGCGCGCCGTTCTGGTTTCCCTCCTCGCCCGAGTTGCCGAAGGCGATCTGCAGCGCCAGCCAGGCGAAGAGGAGGTGCACCACCCCGTATCCGATGAATCCGGCACGGGTCAACAGTTCGAGCCACCGGCTGTTTCGAGCCTGGGAGGCGGTGGCTCCGGCATTCCGGGTGAGAGACATGAGCACTCAATCTCCCGGCGGGCGATTTTCCAAACGTCTCCCCCGCCGGGAGCGGCCGAAACGGATCAGCCGTTGAGGTCGCGGGCGACCCGCAGCACCACCTGCTGGTCGGTGACGCTGTCCAGGCTGACCTGGAAGCCGGCGACCTCGGTGGCCTGCTGGCCGACGGTCAGGGAGAGCTGTTCCCCGGCGACCTCGACGGTGACCTGCTCGCCCTCGGCGCTGACCAGCTTCGCCTCGACGCCGAGGATGCGGGCGCTGGCCTCCACGCCGCGGTCGAAGGTGATCGTGCAGGCGTCGAGACCGCAGTCGGTCTCGGCACCCTCGGAGCTGCATCCGGCGAGCAGTGCGGCGCCGAGCGCGAGCCCGGCGAGCAGACCGGCGGCACGGCGGGCGGGGGCGGAGGTGGCGCGTCGGATCGTCACCCGTCCAAGGATAGGCGGCATGCGCCACCGTGCCGTCGCGCCCCCGGGCCCGCGACAGCCACGCCGGGCGGTGTCTGGCGGGGTGCGCGCTAGGGTGCCGGAATGGCTTTCGACGTCGCCCGGGTCCGGGCCGCCTACCCCGCTCTGGGCGAGGGCTTCGTCCACTTCGACGGTGCCGGGGGCACCCAGACCGCCGCCGGCGTGATCGAGGCGGTGACCGGCGCCATGCGCGCCGCCACCGGCAACCGCAGCACGGCCTTCGTGCCCGGCCGCCGGGCCCTGGAGCTGGTCGCCGGGGCGCGGGCCGCGGTCGCCGACCTGCTCGGTGCGCAGCCGTCGGGTGTGGTGCTCGGTCCGAGCGCCACCGCGCTGACGTACACCCTGGCGCGGACGCTCGGCGCCGGCTGGCGGCCGGGCGACGAGGTGGTGGTCTCCCGGCTGGACCACGACGCGAACGTCCGGCCCTGGGTGCAGGCCGCCGAGGCGGCCGGCGCCACGGTGCGCTGGGCCGAGTTCGACCCGGTGACCGGCGACCTGCCCACCGGCCAGTACGCCGACCTGGTCACCGAGCGCACCCGGCTGGTCGCGGTGACCGCCGGCAGCAACGCGATCGGCACGGTGCCGGACGTGGCGGCGATCGCCAAGACCGCGCACGCGGCCGGCGCGCTGGTCTGCGTCGACGGCGTGCACTCGGTGCCGCACGGCCCTACCGACCTGGCCACGCTCGGCGCGGACTTCCTGGTGACCAGCGCGTACAAGTGGTCCGGGCCGCACCTGGCGGCGATGGCCGCCGACCCGGCGCGGTGGGGGCAGCTGCGCCCGGCGAAGCTGATCCCCTCCGCCGACGCGGTCCCGGACCGGTTCGAGTACGGCACGCCGAGCTTCCCGCTGCTGGCCGGGGTGACCGCCGCGGTGGACCACCTGGCCGGCCTGGATCCGTCCGCGACCGGCGACCGCCGGGAGCGGGTACGCGCCGGGCTGGCCGCCGCGCAGGCGCACGAGGAGGCGGTCTTCGACCGGCTGCTCGCCGGGCTGACCGGCCGGTCGTTCGTGACCGTCTACGGGACGCCGGCCCGGCGCTGCCCGACGGTGTCGTTCCGGGTGGCCGGCCGGTCCCCGGCCGAGACGGCGGCGGCGTTGGGCGAGGCGGGCCTGTGCCTGTCGCACGGCGACTACTACGCCTACGAGTACTTCCGCACCACGGGCCTGCGCGCGGACGGCGGCGCGGTCCGGGCCAGCGTCTACCACTACAACACCGTCGAGGAGGTGGACCGGCTGCTGGTCGAACTGGACCGGCTGGCCGGCCCCGGAGGGAGAATGGCCCGGTGAGCTTTCAGGTCGAGGACAACCCCGCCAAGCGGCGCTTCGAGATCCTGGTGGACGACGCGCTGGCCGGGTTCGCCGCGTACACCCCCGGCGACGGGGTGCTGGTCTTCACCCACACCGAGGTCGACAACCGGTTCCAGGGTCAGGGCGTCGGCGCGGCGCTGGTCCGGGGCGCGCTGGACGAGGTTCGCGCCCGGGGCGACCGGATCGTGCCGAGGTGCCCCTTCGTGGCCGCGTTCGTCAAGCGTCACCCCGAGTACGCCGACCTGGTGGTCGACCCGGCGTGAGGCCCGGGACGGCCGGGGGACCTCCCCACCCGGCCGGCCCGGGAGTCAGCGGGCGCCGGTGAGCACTTCGGCTGCGGCCCTCGCCGCGGCGGCGGTGGCGCCGTGGGTGGCCAGGTGCACCGCGCCGGTGACCAGCTCGGGCACGCCCAGTTCGACGACCACCGCGTCCGGGCGCGCGGCGAGCGCCCGGCGCACCGCGTCCCGCATCCAGTCGTGCCGGTGCAGGTCGCGCACCACGAGTACGAGCGGCCGTCCGGCGGGCACGTCGCCCGGGTCGGCCGGTACGGCGTCGGCGGCGTAGCGGGCGGTGGTGGTGCCCGGGACGAGGTGGGCCAGGGGCGCGGCGATCCCCCACGGCGTCTCCTCGCCGATGGCGATGTTGCGCGGCGGCGCGAACTCCACCACGTGCGCCGGCCCGGCCAGCGGCAGCAGCGCGGCGTCGCCGCTGACCCGTACCGCCCGGCGGGCGGCGGCCAGCCCGATCGGTGAGCCGTCGGCCGGTGGCGTGCCGGCGACCCGGCGGGCGCGGGCGGCGACGCTCCAGGCGGCGAGCTGACCGACGCGCTTGGCCGCCTCGGCGAGCCGTTCCTCGGGCAGCTCCCCGCTGATCACCGCGGCGACGATCGCGTCGCGCAGCTCGCGGGCGTCAGCCTCGGTGGCCCGTTCCCCGCCGACGCAGATCGCGTCGGCGCCGGCGACGAGCGCGCGCACCGCCGCGCCGGTGAAGCCGTACCGGTCGGACACCGCCCGCATCTCCACCGCGTCGGTGACCACCACGCCGCCGAAGCCCATCTCCTCGCGCAGCAGGCCGCCCAGCACGAGCGGGCTGAGCGTGGCGGGCAGCTCCGGGTCCAGCGCCGGCACCAGCAGGTGGCCGGTCATCACCGCCTGCGCCCCGGCTGCCACAGCGGCCCGGAACGGGGCCAGCTCGACCGCGTCGAGGCGGGCCCGGTCGCCGCCGATGCGGGGCAGGTCGTGGTGCGAGTCGACCCGGGTGTCGCCGTGCCCGGGGAAGTGCTTGGCGCACGCGGCGACGCCGCCGGACTGCAGGCCGCGTACCCAGGCGGCGGTGTGCCGGGCGACCAGGTCCGGGTCGGCGCCGAACGCGCGTACCCCGATGACGGGGTTGGCCGGGTTGGAGTTGACGTCGGCGTCCGGGGCGTAGTTGAGCGTGACGCCGACGGCTGCCAGTTCGGCGCCGAGGTCCCGGGCGACCTCCTCGGTCAGCGCCGGGTCGTCGACCGCGCCGAGCGCGTAGTTGCCGGGCCGCGAGCTGCCCCGGGCGGACTCGATCCGGGTGACGTCGCCGGCTTCCTCGTCGATCGCGACGATGACGTCCGGCCGTTCGGCGCGCAGGGTCGCGGTGAGCGTGGCGACCTGCTCGTGGTCGACGACGTTGCGGGCGAACAGGACGACCGAGCCGAGTCCTTCGCCGAGCCAGCGGCACACCCACGGCGGCGGCGTGGTGCCGACGAACCCCGGTTGCAGGACGGCGGCGGCGAGCGCCGCCAGGTCTCCGGTCGATCCCTCGGTCCGCTCGCTCATGTGCTGTCGTACCCCCGTCTCCCCCACGGACCCGCCGGGGCCGGCGGGTGCTGCCATGGTCACACCGCCCAGCTAAATAGTCAACAATCCTTACTGTTAGCCGCTGGCGCCCCGCGACCACCCGTGGGAGAGTTCCCACATGTCCGCCCTGCCGCTCGCCGACGCCACGAGCGCCGCCGACATCCCCGGCGTACGCCTGCTCGGCCTGATCGTCGGCGGCCTGTTCCTGCTGATCGCGATCCGGGCCATGTTCCGCCGCTGAGCCCACGCCGGCCGGGTTGGAGCCCGCCGCCGGGGGTAGGGCTTGCCCTGTCCGGACGTCCGGACAGGGCGGAGAGGGCACCCACCATGAAGATCGGCTACTTCCTGTCCAGCGAGGAGTACACCCCGGCGGAGCTGCTGGCCCAGGCGCGCGGCGCCGAGCAGGCCGGCTTCGAGGCACTGTGGATCTCCGACCACTACCACCCGTGGGTCGACGCGCAGGGCCAGAGCCCGTTCGTCTGGTCCACCATCGGCGCGCTCAGCCAGGTCTGCCGGCTACCAGTGACCACCGCCGTCACCTGCCCGACCATGCGCATCCACCCGGCGGTGATCGCGCAGGCGGCAGCCACCAGCGCGGTGCTGCACGAGGGCCGCTTCGTACTCGGGGTGGGCACCGGCGAGGCGCTCAACGAGCACATCTTCGGCGACGCCTGGCCGCAGACCGACGTGCGGCTGGAGATGCTGGAGGAAGCGGTGGAGGTGATCCGCGAGCTGTGGCGCGGCGAGTTCGTCAACCACCACGGCAAGCACTACACAGTGGAGCACGCCCGGATCTACACCCGGCCGGACACGCCCCCGCCGATCTACGTCTCCGGGTTCGGCCCCAAGTCGATCGAGCTGGCCGGCCGGATCGGCGACGGCTACGTCAGCACCATGCCCGACGCCGACATGGTGCGCCGGTTCCGCGAGGCCGGCGGCGGTGACAAGCCGTGCCAGGGCGGGTTCAAGGCCGCGTACGCCGACAGCGCCGACGAGGGCGCGCGGATCGCGTACGAGCGCTGGCCCAACGCGGGCGTGCCCGGCGAGCTGTCCCAGGTGCTCCCCTCCCCCCGGCACTTCGAGCAGGCCGCCGAGCTGGTCTCGCCGGAGCAGGTGCGGGAGGCGTTCGTCTGCGGCCGGGACGCCGACGCTCACCTGGAGATGATCGACAGGTACGCCAAGGCCGGCTTCGACGAGGTGTACGTGGCGAACACCGGCCCGCACTGGCAGGGCCTGTTCGACCTGTACCGGCACGAGGTCCTGCCCCGGCTGCGGTGAGAGGGCGAACGGTTTCGCGCGGGATCGCCGGGGGTAGCTGAGGCGCTTGATGAAACTGACGACGCACTCCTCCAGCCTGCGCCGGGCGGCGCGGAACCTGTTCGGCTGGACCGCGCTGCGGCCCAACCAGCTCGCCGCCATGCGTGCCGTCATGAAGCGCCGCGACGCCCTGGTGGTGCTGCCCACCGGCGCCGGCAAGTCGGCGATCTACCAGATCCCGGCCAGCCTGATCCCGGGCCCGACGGTGGTGATCTCCCCGCTGCTGGCGTTGCAGCAGGACCAGATCGCCGCGCTCAACGAGCGGCAGCGTCCGGAGCTGCGCGCGGTGCGGATCAGCTCGGACGAGAGCGCCGCCCAGCAGGCCGAGGCGATCGAGGACATCCGGGCCGGGCGCGCGGAGTTCCTGTTCATCACGCCGGAGGCGCTGAGCAACCCGGACCGGCTCGCCGAGGTCCGTGAGCTGAAGCCGGCGCTGGTGGCGATCGACGAGGCGCACTGCATCTCCGCCTGGGGCCACGACTTCCGGCCGGACTACCTGGCGCTGGGCCACCTGATCGACGGCCTGGGCCGCCCGCCGGTGGTGGCGCTCACCGCCACCGCCTCCCCGCCGGTACGCGACGACATCATCGCCCGGCTGCGGCTGCGCGAGCCCGAGGTGGTGGTCTCCGGGCTGGACCGGCCGAACCTCTTCCTGGAGGTGGCCCACTGCCCCACCGACGACTACCGGTGGCGGCGGCTGATCGCGTTGCTGCGCGACGACGAGCGGCCCGGCATCATCTACGTGCCGACCCGCCGGGCGGCCGAGGAGCTGTCCGAGCGGCTCACCGGCGCCGGTTTCCCGGCCGAGTTCTACCACGGCGGCATGCCCACGGCGGCCCGGCACGAGCTGCACGAGGCGTTCCTCGCCGACCGGGTGCCGATCATGGTGGCCACGTCGGCGTTCGGCATGGGCATCGACAAGCCGAACATCGCCTGGGTGGCGCACATGGCGCTGCCCGACTCGCCGGACAGCTACTTCCAGGAGATCGGCCGCGCCGGGCGCGACGGGGCGCCGGCCCGGGTGCTGCTGCTGTGGCGCGCCGAGGACGTCGGCCTGCAGCGCTACTTCAGCGGCGGACTGCCGGACGAAAAGGAACTGGCCGAACTGGCCGCGGTGCTGCGCGGCAAGGCCCGCAACCGCAAGGAGCTGCGCGAGCTGACCGGCCTCGGTCCGCGCAAGCTGGGCCAGTACCTGTCCCTGCTGGAGCAGATCGGCGCCGCCGAGCCGCGGGCCGGGCAGCGCATCGGCGCGCCCCGGTACGCGCCCGAGGCCGCCGAGTCGGGCCGCGCGGCGCTCGCCGAGGCGGAACGGCAGCAGACAGTGACCCGCTCGCGTACCGACATGATGCGCGCCTTCGCCGAGACCACCGGCTGCCGCGGCCAGGCCCTGCTGGCGTACTTCGGCGAGCAGATGCAGAAGGTCTGCGGGCACTGCGACAACTGCCACGCCGGCACCAGCGTGGCCGCCGACGGCGCGGTCGGGCCGTTCCCCGTGCACAGCCAGGTACGCCACCCGGAGTGGGGCGCCGGCCTGGTGCTCAGCTACGAGGAGGACCGGATGACGGTGCTCTTCGACGAGGTCGGTTACAAGACGCTCTCCGTGCCCGTGGTGTCCGAACAGGGACTGCTGGAACTCGACTAGCCTGACCCGGGCGCCGCGGCGGCGCCCGTCGACAACGACGACCACGGCGAAAGGGGCCTGATCGTGATCGAGCAGCCGGCGTACACCCGGTTCGGTGTCTCCGACGAGGAGTGGGGGCTGCTGGTGGGACTGCCGCAGTCGGTGCTCACCGCGGCGGCCGCCGCCGAGTCCGACGGCACCCGCCGCACCATGGCCGAGAACGCCGCCGGGCTGGAGACCATCGCCGCCGGCCGCGAGTCGGCGAGCCCTCTCGTCGCCGCGGTGGCCGGCGAGATCGTGTCCCGGGTCGGCGACCCGGAGACCGGCGCGGAGCTTCCGGTGCTCACGCCGCAGGACCCGAAGGCGATGATCGAGGACGTGCTGGCCCGGGCCGGTCAGGCCGCCGCCCTGCTCGCCGCCCGGGTGGACGAGGGCCAGGCCGGGGCGTACCGGCACTGGCTGGTGGACATCGCCGAGCAGGTGGTGGGCGCGGCGTCCAGCGGCGGCCTCCTGGGCCTCGGCGGCGACACGGTGACCGACTCCGAGCGCCGGTTCCGCGACCGGCTGGCCCAGGTGCTGAACGACTGAACGGACTGCTAACAGAAGGCTCCCCTGTCCGTCAATGACGGACGTCACTGCCCCACGGGTGTCGCTTTCCGGCCCCGTGGGGCGTCCTGGTTTTAACAGGTGTGACAAAACGACGGGGGTCGGTTGATGGACGGCAAGCTGCGCCGGCAGGTGCTCGACACGGAAGTTCTGCCACCACGGGAGCGCTTCGGCACGTGGCTGGACATGATGGCCAGCAGCCCGACGCCGCTGCGGGTGCACAGCGCGCACGCCCACGACTTCGTCGCCCGGGCCGAGTTCATCGAGCTGGGCCGGATGCGGCTCATCCGCTACCGCTACCCGTCGGTGGACTGCGTCCGCACCTCGAAACTGATCCAGCGCTCCGACCCGGACTACTACCTGCTCGCGCTCACGCTCACCGGGACCAGCCAGGCCGACCAGGCGGGGCAGCGGGCCCGCTGCCGCCCCGGCGACCTGACGTTCTACGACTGTTCCCGCCCGCACGAGGTCAGCCACCACGCCGACCCGGCCGGGCCCGCGTACGCCCGCTCGATCGTGGCCCTGATGCCGTACGACGCGCTGCCGCTGCCGCGCCGCCGCCTCGCTCCCCTGTTCGCCGGGCGGATGTCCGGCTCCGAGGGCGTCGGCGGCCTGCTCGCCGACTTCCTCATCCGGGTCACCGGTCACCCCGAGCAGTACCACGCGGCCGACGCCGAGCAGCTGGGCGGGATCGGCCTGGACCTGGTCGCCACGCTGCTCGGCCGCAACCTGGTCTCCGAGGAGGCGGTCCCCACCGAGATCCGGCGGCGCGCCCTGCTCGCCCAGGTGCGCTCGTACGTGGAGCAGCACCTCGGCGACGCCACGCTGGACCCGGGCCGGATCGCCGACGCGCACCACATCTCGGTGCGCTCGCTGCACCGGCTCTTCGAGGACGAGGAGACCACTGTCGCGGCGTACATCCGTGACGAGCGGCTGGCCCGGTGCCGCCGCGACCTCGCCGACCCGGGCCTGAGCGACCGCTCGATCCAGCTCATCGCCGCCCGCTGGGGTTTCCGGGACAAGGCCCACTTCAGCCGCGCGTTCCGGAACGCGCACGCGGAGACGCCGCAGGCATACCGGACCCGTCACCTGGAACCGGCACGGATCGTCAACACCACGGCATCCGCAGTCAACTCGGCGCGGACATACTTGAAACAGGGCTGACACCGCTCATGGCGGCAGCCCACGGGTAACGGGGGCCGTGGCGTGGCGTCCGCGGCGGCCCGGCCGCGGGCGGCCGCCAGTCGGCGGTCTCCCGCATCCGCGCCCGCCGAGGTTTCCGGCCCCGTCGCGCTTCCCCCCAGGACCGACGGGGCCGGTCAGCGGTCAGCCGGCCTCCTCCTCCAGCAGCGCCAGCACGGACTTCTCCACCGCCTCCCGCGGCATCTCCGGCTGCACCGGCGCCAGCACCCCGTCGTGGTAGAGGTCCACCACCCGTGGATCCACGTAGGAGGCCCGCGCCACCGTCGGGGTGTTGCCGAGCAGTTCGGCCACCGAGCGCATCACCCCCGCCACCGCGCGCCTGCGGGCGGTGGCGGAGCGCTGCGGGCCCACAGTGGCCAGCTCGGCCGCGGCCAGCACGGTGGCGTGCCAGGTGCGGAAGTCCTTCGCGGTCATCTCCCCGCCGCTGGCGTCGCGCAGGTAGTCGTTCACCTCGTCGCTGCGCACGTCGCGCCAGGCCCGGCCGTCCCAGTAGCCGAACAGCCGCTCCTGGGCCCGCCGTCGCCGGCGCAGGTTGAGCAGCACCCGGCACAGCTCCGCGTCCTCGATCCGGCGGACCTGCTCGATGCCGCCCTTGGCGGGGAACTCGAGGACCACGCACCCGCCCCGGGAGCGGGTGTGCTCGGGGCGCAGCGTGGCCACCCCGAAGGTCGGGTCGTCGCCGGTGGCGTACTGGTCGCTGCCGACCCGGAAGGCGCCCATGTCGAGCAGCCGGGCGACGGTGGCCAGCACCCGCTCCCGGCGCAGGCCGCGCAGCGTCAGGTCGTGCGTGACCCGGTCCCGCAGCGCGGGCAGCCGGTGCGCCACCTCCAGCACGTGGTCGAACTTCGCCTCGTCGCGCTTGCGCCGCCAGTGCGGGTGGTAGAGGTACTGCTTGCGGCCCGCCGCGTCGATGCCGGTGGCCTGGATGTGGCCGTGCGGGTACGGCGAGATCCACACGTCCTGCCAGGCCGGCGGGATGACCAGCTCCCGCAGCCGGGCCAGCTCTCCGGCGTCGCGCACCGGCTCGCCGGCCGGGTCGAGGAACAGCCAGCCCTTGCCACGCCGCCGGCGCGCGTACCCCGGCCGGCCCGGATCGCTACGCCGCAACCGCACCGGAGACCCGTTCCACAGCGGCCACCGCAGCCACCACCTCGTCGATCCCGATGGCATCCAACGTCGGGTGGGTTCCTACCCCGCGTGACCCGGTCGAATCCCGGTTGACGGGGGTGGGCTCGATCGCACCCAGCGCGCGGTGCCGGGGCCGGTCCGCCGGTGGACCCCAGTGCGCTGCCGGCACCGGCCCGAACAGCACCACGGAGGCGGTGCCGTAACCGGTGGCGAGGTGCGCCACGCCGGTGTCCCCGCTGACCACCAGCCGTGCGCCCGCGACGAGCGCGGCCAGCTCGGCCAGCCCGGTCCGGCCGGCCAGCACCGCCTCCGGCGGCAACCCGCCGTCGCGGGCGACCCGCTCGGCCAGCTCCCGCTCGCCGGCCGACCCGGTGACCGCCACCCGGTGGCCCCGCGCGGTCAGCTCCCGGGCCAGCCCGGCGAACCGCTCCGCCGGCCAGCGCTTCGCCGGAATCTTGCCGCCCGGGTGCAGCAGCGTCACCCCGGCCGGTACGCCGACCGCCGCCGGGCGGCGCAGCGCCAGGTCTCCCGGGTCGGCCGGCAGGCCGTACGCGTGCAGCAGCCGGCACCAGCGGCGGACCTCGTGCTCGTCGTCGTCCCAGGCCGGGCCGTCCGGATGACCGGCCGCCGGATTGCGGTAGGCGAGCGTCCGGGCGGGCCGGACAGCGGCCAGCGCCCGGTGCGACTGCGGCCCCCGCCCGTGCAGGTTGACAGCCACCTCCGGCGCTGGCCCGGTCCACCCGATCCGGTCCGGCCCGGTGGTGGGCAGGACCCGGTCGACCGCCCCGGTCAGCTGCGCCAGCGGCGCCAGCCAGTCCGGGGCGGCGAGCACCAGTTCCCGGCCCGGCAGGCCGGCGCGCAGGCCGCGCAGCGCCGGCACGGCGGTGACCAGGTCGCCGACGCCGAGCGCCCGCAGCACCAGGATCACGGGTACGAGGACTCCTGCGCGGCGCAGACCACCATCTCGCGTACCGCGCAACCGGCCGGCTGGGACAGCGCGAACATGACCGCGGCGGCGGTGTCGGACGGCTCGTTGAGCACCGCGTCCGGGCCGGGGCGGTACTGCGCGTCCCGCTCGTCGAAGAACGCGGTGCGCATGCCGCCCGGGATCAGCAGCGTCACGCCGACCGCGCCGGCCAGTTCGGCGGCGAGCGCCCGGGTGAAGCCCACCACCCCGAACTTCGCCGCGCAGTACGCCGTCGCGTCGCTCACCGCCTTCACGCCCAGCGTCGAGGCCACCGTGACGATGTTGCCGCGGGACGCCTCCAGCCAGGGCAGCGCGGCCCGGATCACCGCGGCCGTGGCGAGCAGGTCCACAGTGACGATCCGTTCCCAGGTCTCCGCCGGGATGTCGGCCAGCTTCCCCGGCACGTCCATGCCGGCGGCGGTGACCACGGCGTCCAGCCCGCCGGAGCGTTCCGCGAGATCGCGGGTGGCGGCCTCGGCGGCGCGGGTGTCGGCCAGGTCGCACTCGGCCCAGGGCACCCCGTCGGCGGGACGCTGCCGGTCCAGCACCAGCGGGCGTCCACCTGAGCGGGCCACCGCGGCGACCACCGCCGCGCCGAGCCCGCTCGACCCGCCGGTGACCAGGACCGCGGGCCCGGCTCCGGGAGCGGGGGCGCTCATGCCGCCGCCCGCGCGACCGCGCCGGAACGGATGCGTCGCTCGTTCATCGTGCTCCCTTCGCCGTGGACCGGACCACCGTCTGCGCGACGGCCTCCGCCGGGTCGACCGTCGCGGCCGGCCAGCCGGCGCTGCCCCGCCCCGCCCGCGCCGCCGCGATCATGTCGGTGGTCGAGCGCCCGTCGAGGTACGGCACGACCACCGTGTGCCCGCCCCAGCGGGCCAGGATCTCCGACTCGGGCAGCGTCTCCGCGCCGCCGCCGCTGGCGTAGTCGCCGCCCTTGACCCAGATGTCCGGGCGCAGCCAGGACATCGCCGCCTCCGGGGTCGGCTCGTCGAAGATCAGCACCGCGTCGACGCAGCCGAGCGCGGCGAGCAGCCGCCCTCGGTCGCCCTGCGGCACGACCGGGCGCTCCGGTCCCTTCAGCCCGGACACGCTGGCGTCGGAGTTGAGGCAGACCACCAGGCAGTCGCCGAGTTGCCGGGCCGCCTGGAGCGTCGCCACATGCCCGGCGTGCAGCAGGTCGAAGCAGCCGCCGGTGGCCACCACGGTGCCGCCGGCCGCGCGTACCCGGGCCACCACCTCACCGGCCGCCCCGGCGCCGATCCGGTCGCTGCCGCCGGTGACCACCGCCGGGGCCACCGCCCGTACCGGGGCCGGCAGCGCGCTGGCCACCCCACCCCCGGCCACGTACGCGGACGCCTCCGCCACCGCCTCCTGCACCGCCTCGGAGACCAGCGCGCCCCGGGCCAGGGCCAGCGTCGCCGTGGACGCGAACCGGTCCCCCGCCCCGCAGGTGTCCCCCTCGGCCGGTGGCGCCGGCACCACCAGGGGCGTGGATCCGGCGTGACAGAGCAGCGCGCCGTCCCCGCCGAGCGTCACCGCGACCGCGCGCGCCTGCCAGCGGCGGCGCAGCGCCTGCGCGCTGCGGGACGCGGCGGCCAGGCGGGACCCGCCCGGCGGCGTTTTCGCCAGGTCGCGGGCCTCCGGCTCGTTCGGGGTGGCCAGGTGCACCCCGGGCACGGCGGCCGGGCCGCGCGGATGCGGGTCCCAGACCACGGGCGCCCGGGTGGCGGCCAGCGCGGCGCGCAGCGCGGGATGCCCGGCCACGCCCCGGCCGTAGTCGCTCACCAGCACGGCGGACGCGCCGGCGATCAGCCGCAGCACGGCGTCGCTCGGCTGACCGGGCACGCCGGCCGCCCCGCCCCGGTCGTGGCGCAGCAGCACCCGGCCCCGTACCCGCAGCCGGACCTTCTCCGGTGTGGCGCCGGCCAGCGGCAGCGCGTACAACCGCACCCCCGCGGCGGCGAGCAGCGTGCCGAGCCGGGCCCCGCCGGCGTCGTCGGCCACGGCGGTGACCAGCGCGACCTCGGCGCCCTGGGCGGCGGCGAAGACCGCGGCCAGGCCGGCGCCCCCGGGACGGTCGACGGAGGACGTCTCGTCCAGCACCGGCACCGGGGAATCCGGGCAGAGCCGGTTCACCAGACCTTCGACGTCGCGGTCCAGCAGCGTGTCGCCGAGCACCACCACCGGCCCCGTCATGCCCGGCCTCCCGGTCCGGCGGGCGCCGCCGGGTCCGGGTCGCCGAGCACCACCTCGACGCCGGTACGCACCGGTTCGGCCGGCGCCGGGGCGGCGAGCGCCGCGGGCAGCGCCCGTTCCATGTACTCGCAGAGCACGTGCGAGGCCACCAGGTGCAGTTCCTGCACCACCTGCCCGTCCGGCGAGTCGATCGCCAGGTGCTCGTGGCAGAGGTCGGCGAGGGGGTTGGGTGCGGGGCCGGTGAAGGCCCAGCAGCGCAGGCCGGTCTGGTGGGCGGCGTGGGCGGCGGTGAGGAGGTTGGTGCTGGTGCCGCTGGTGGTGAGGAGTAGGAGGATGTCGTCGGGTCGGCCGTGGGCGCGGACCTGTCGGGCGAAGGTTTCGTCGTACCCGTAGTCGTTGGCGATGGCGGTGAGGGCGCTGGTTTCGGCGTGCAGGGCGATGGCGGACAGGGGTTGGCGGTCATGGCGGAGTTTGCCGACGAGTTCGGCGGTGAGGTGTTGGGCTTCGGCGGCGCTGCCGCCGTTGCCGGCCACCAGCAGCCGCCCGCCGGCGGCGAGCCGGTGCGCCAGTTCCTCACCCCAGCGGGCCAGCATCCGCTCCGACTCCCGCAGCGGCAGCAGCGCGGCGGCCAGCAGCGCCAGGTGGTCCTCCAGCAGCGTGCCGCCGGCGGCCGGCGGGGTCGCCGCCATCAGGCGACCACCCGGGTGGGGCGGCCGACGGTGGTTACCTCGCCGTACAGCTCGGTGAGGCGGTCCGCGGCGGTGGCCCACGAGTAGCGGGTGCGGGCCCGCTCCAGCGCCGCGGTGGCGTAGGCGAACCGGCGGATCCGGTCGCCGAGCAGGCCCCGGATCGCCGCGGCGAGGGCGGCCGGATCGCGGGCCGGCACCAGGTCGCCGGTGCGGCCGGGCACCACCGTGTCGATGAGCCCGCCGACGGCGGTTCCGACCACCGGTACGCCGCACGCCATCGCTTCCAGCGGGGTGAGCCCGAACGGCTCGTACCAGGGGGCGGCGACGAGCACGTCCGCCGACCGGTACCAGCGGCCCATCTCCTCCCGGGGCACCGCGCCGACCAGCCGTACCCGGTCGGCGACGCCGAGGGAGCGGGCCAGCGTCCGCAGGCGCAACGCGTACGGGTCGGTCTCCAGCAGCCCGGCCGGCGGGCCGCCGACCACGACGCACTCCGCGTCCGGCACCTCGGCGACGGCCCGGATGACGTCCTGGAAGCCCTTGCGCTCGACCAGCCGGCCGACGGTGAGGATGCGGGCCCGGCCGCCGTCACGGTCGGCGACCGGGCCGAGCGGGGAGAACGTGGACAGGTTCACCCCCGACGCCACGACTGTCATCCGGGAGCGGGGCACACCCATCCGGACCAGCTCGGCGACCTCGTCCTGGCACTGGGCGACCACCCGGTCCACCGAGCGGCCCAGCTTCCGCTCGTGCTCGACCCGGCCCGGCGGGCTGGTGTCCTGCACGCCCTGGTGGCGGCGCTTGACGGTACCGAGCGCGTGGTAGGTCTGCACCACCGGCACGCCCGCGCGGCGGGCCGCGGCGAGCCCGGCCAGCCCGCTCATCCAGAAGTGCGCGTGCACCACCTCGGGCTGCCAGTCGCCGGCGCGCCACCGGTCGGCCAGCCAGTCCCCGAACGCCGGCATGTACGGCAGCAGGTCGTCCTTGGCCACCGGCTCGGCCGGCCCGGCCGGTACGTGCACCACCTCGTACCCGTCCGGGGCGCGGACGCTCACCGGCAGGTCCACCGCGTCGAGCCGGGTGTAGACCCGGACGTCGTGACCGGCGGCCGCGAGCGCGGCGGAGAGCTCCGCGACATGCGTGTTCTGGCCACCGGCGTCCTCGCCGCCGAGGACGGCGAGCGGGCTGGCGTGCTCCGAGATCATCGCGATGCGCATACTTCCTCCTCCAGCAGCCGGTCCCAGTCGGCGAGGAAACGCTCCAGGCCGTAGCGGCTCCGGGCGGCGGCCCGCGCCGCGGCGCCCGCCCGGCGGGCGGACTCCGGGTCGTCCAGCAGGCCACGGGCGGCGTCGACGAGCGTGTCGACCCGGGTGGAGAGCGCGCCCGCCTCCGGCGGTACGGCTTCCACCGCTTCCGTGGTGGCCAGCGCCACCACGGGCATGCCCATGGTCATGGCCTCGACGAGGCTGAGGCCGAGTGAGGTCCAGCGGCACAGGTGCAGGTAGGCGCGCCGTTTGGCGAGTTCGGCGTGCATGGCGTGCTGCGGTACGTCGTCGTGGCTGGTCAGCCGGTCCTCGGGCAGCCCGAGGTGGGCGGCGAGGCCGGCCACCTTCATGCCGTAGACGTCGAGCGGGGCGACGGCGGCGAACCGGGCGAGAAGGTCGGTGCCGGTGATCCGCCAGCGGCGTACCGGCTCGTTGATGACGACGGCGAGGCGGTCGAGCTTCCCGGTCCATTCGACGGCGGGCGGTACGACGCCGTGGTCGACCACTGTGGTGCGGGTCGTCCCGTTGTCCCAGAACAGCTCGTTGAAGGCCGTGACGTGCGTCAGGAGCAGGTCGTCGCGGTCGGCCATCGGGTGCCGGGTGTTCGGCACGTCGCCTTTCGGCGTGTTGTGCTCGACGTAGATCGCCGGAAGGTCGCGGCCGGGACGGCGGCCGAGCCACTCGGCGGCCAGGTCGAGCTCCTCGGGGCGCTGGAGGACGACCAGGTCGACGTCGGTGTCCCGCAGAGCCTCGGGAGTGACCTCGACGGCGCTGTCCGGCCACGGGTAGGTGCGCGCCCGGCCGAGGCCGTAGGGGCCCCGGTCGGGGGTCACCGGCACGAGGTAGCGGTGCTTGCCGTGCACGAAGGACGTCGTCCAGGAGCCGTGCACGTGCCACAGCAGGATGTTCATCCGACCACCCCGCCCGGGACCGGCGCCGGCACGCCGAGCAGCCGCAACGCCTCCAGCACCCGGCCCGGCTCGACCGCCGACAGGCACGGGTGCCCGGGGACCGGGCAGACGGTGGCGCGGGTGTCCCGGCAGGGCGCCGCCGCGTCACCGAGGCGCACGGTCGGCACCCGGTAGGGCCCCCACTGTCCGAACGGCACCGTCGGCGCGAACAGGCTCACCACCGGCACGCCGAGCGCCGCGGCCAGGTGCGCGGGCCCGGTGTTGCCGACCACCAGCGCGCCGGCTCCGGCGACCACCGCGGCCAGCTCCGCCAGCCCGGTGCGCCCGCCCAGGTCGACGCCGCCCGCCGCGGCGACCCGCGCGGTCAGCCCTCGCTCGTCCGGCCCGCCGGTGACCACCACCCGGTGACCGGCCGCGCCGAGCACCCGGACCACGCGGGTGGCCAGTTCCTCCGGGCAGGCGCGGGTCTCCACCGAGGATCCGGGGTGCAGCACCACGTAGCCGGCCGCCCCGGCCTCGGCCGCGGGCGGCGGAAGGCGGTCGGTGCGGATGCGCAGGGCGGGTTCGTCGTGGTCGGGCAGCGCGTAGCCGGCGGCGGCGGCGAGGGACAGGGCGCGTTCGGGTTCGGGTACGCCGGCGGGGACGCGGTGGCGGACGTCGAGGAGGCTGCCGGGGTAGTCGTCGCTGATGGCGCTGATCCGGGGCACGCCGGCCAGGCGCAGCAGCAGCGCCAGGGGCAGGGGTGACTGGTGGAAGGAGGTGAACACGACCGCTTCGTCGACGCGTACCGTGGCGAGCCGGTCGGTGAGCGCGCGCATGGCGGCGGGGTCGACGGGTGGGGCGGGCGCGTCGATCCAGGGCAGCGGCGCTTCGATGATCTCGTCCACGCCGGGCAGCAGTTCGGCTGCGGCCCGGCCGCGTGGCCCGCACAGCAGCACCACCCGCTCGGCCCCGGACGCTACCGCGCGGATGCCCGGACCGGTCACCAGCACGTCCCCGGCGGCGTCGCTGCGCACGACGAGGACAGTGCCCCGGCGGCTGCGGCGCGCGCGTTCCGGCGCGGCCGTCAGGCGCATCCTTGCCAGCACGGTGCTCACCGCGTCCGGCAGGTCGGCGGCGACTGTCGGCGCGGCGGCCACCTCGGCGGCCCGGGTGGCCGGCGTGGGCACCATGATCGCGGCGGCCCCCGCAGCGGCGGCGGCAGCCGTGTCCGCGCCGATGTCCCCGATCAGCACGCACCGGGTGGGTGTGGTGCCGAGCGCGGCAGCGGCCTCGTGCACGAGGCCGGGCGCGGGCTTGCGGCAGGCGCACCCGTCGGCTTCCGCGTGCGGGCAGATCGCCCAGTGGTCGAAGGGCCCGAGCAGCTCCTCCACCCGGGCGTTGACCAGGCGCAGCTCGTCCGCGGTGAAGTAGCCGCGGGCCAGGCCGGACTGGTTCGTGACGACGGCGAGCCGCAACCCGGCCGCCCGCAAGCGGTCCAGCGCCTCCCGAGCACCCGGCACCGGCCGTACCTTCTCCGGATCGCCGTTGTACGGCACGTCCTCGACCAGCGTGCCGTCCCGGTCCAGCAGCACCGCGTCGTACAGGCCGGACGGGAACCGGTCAGCACCCGGGTCAACCCGGGCTGACCTGCACTGATCCCGCTCCTGGTCCCGTCGCACGGGCGGCGGGTTCCCGAGCCCCCGAGGAGTAAACGTCGACGTCGGCGCCAGGCGCGCCCCGCCGGTGCCGCACGGCCGGCGCACGCGTGCCACGACCGGCCCGGTCCGGCGTTACCCGCCGCCCCCGAGAAGCTAACCCGCATCGCCGTTAGCGGCGGCCCGCGCCGGGGTACCGGTTGGTGATGGCGGTTGTGGAGAAGGTGATCGACGCGCCCCCGGAGCAGGTCTTCGAGGTGCTCGCGGACGGGTGGACGTACAGCGACTGGGTGGTGGGCACCGCGCACGTGCGGGACGTGGACGACGCGTGGCCCCGCGTCGGCAGCAATCTGCACCATCGGGCCGGGCCCTGGCCGTTCTCGCTCCAGGACAAGTCCACCGTGCTGGAGTGCCAGGCGCCGCACCGGCTCGTGCTGCGCGCCGGGTTGTGGCCGGCCGGCGAGGCGATCGTGGCGTTCGCCCTGGAACCGCTGGAGGACGGCCGGACCCGGGTGACCCTCGGCGAGGACTTCGCCGCCGGGCCGCTGCGGTGGGTCCGGACCAAGCTCAACGACCTGGTGCTGCATCTGCGCAACCGGGAGACGCTGGCCCGGCTGTCCGACATCGCGACGCGGCAGAAGCCGGAGCGGTGATCGATCCCTCGGGCGGGGCGTCTGTGCGGCCGACGCGCGGCCCACTGGATACCCTCTCAGGTGAACCTGTCGGCTGACCGAGGATGTCCGTGATGATCGAACCCGTGCAGTTGCCCTCCCCGTGGGGGGATGCGCGCCTGACCGTCGTCGTTCCGACCTACAACGAGGCGGGCAACCTCCCGGTGCTGGTCGAGCGCCTCCTCGCGTTGCCTCTGCCGGGGTTGAAGGTGCTGGTCGCGGACGACAACTCCCCGGACGGCACCGGTGAGGTCGCCGACAAGCTGGCCATCGAGCACCCGGAGCGGGTGACGGTGGTGCACCGCCCGGGCAAGGAGGGTCTCGGCCGGGCGTACGTGGACGGCATCGGCCGGGCGCTCGACGACGGCGCGGACTTCGTCGCCCAGATGGACGCCGACCTGTCGCACCCGCCGGAGGCGCTGCCCGGCATGCTCGGCGCGCTGCTCTCCACGCAGGCTTCGGTGGTCATCGGCTCGCGGTACGTGCCCGGCGGTGAGCTGGACGAGAACTGGCCGCTCTACCGGCGCGCGCTCAGCGGCTGGGCCAACCTGTACGTGCACACGCTGCTGCGGGTGCGCATCCGTGACCTGACCGCCGGGTTCAAGATCTGGCGGGCCGAGGCGCTGCGCGAGATCGGGCTGGACCGGGTCCAGTCGAACGGCTACAGCTTCCAGGTGGAGATGCACTACCTCGCCACCAAGCTGGGACACACCATCCTGGAGGTGCCGATCCGCTTCGAGGAGCGCCGTGACGGCGACTCGAAGATGACCACCGCCACGAAGATCGAGAGCGCGTTGATGCCGTTCAAGCTGCGCAGCCGGCACCGCAACATCGACTCCTGACCTACCCGCACGCCGCAACGCGCCCTCACGCTGCGCAACTGTCACCGCGCGTGAGGGCGCGCTCGCTCTGCCACATCCCCCGCTGCGCCCTTTGCTCTGCCGCCATCGGCGCAGCACCGCCTTGAGCAGGGTGGCCCGCCAGGTCGGGGAGCTGGCTGGATGCCGGGCGCTCCGTTGCCACCACTTCGCCGTGGTGGTGGCCCGGTTCGCCAGCCCGGCGAAGTGGCTGAATCCGGGGCACTTCGTTGCCACCACATCGGAGAAGTGGCGACCGGATCTACGCTGACTCCCGAGATGTGGGCTGCCCATCTCGCTTGCCGAGACCCGAGATGGCGGGACGCGCCGACACGGCCGGCGGTGACGAGCTTCCGGTGAACCGTTCTGCCGGTGTTCCGCAGTTCGCGGACCAGGTGGTCAGCCGAAACGGGTGCGGGGGTGGTCAGCGGTAGACGGCGCGGTGGGCGGCGGCGATCGTGCGGGCGTACACCGCGCCGGTGACGGCCCGATCGCGGGCCAGCGCGGCCCGTGCCGCGTTCGCCCCCGGCGCGCCGTGGACGCCGCCGCCGGGGTGGGCGGAGGCGCTGGCCAGGTAGAGCCGGTCCACCGGGGTGTCGGCGCGGCCCAGGCCGGGGATCGGCCGCAGGAACAACTGCTGGTACGCGGCAGCAGTGCCACCGCCGAGCGCGCCGCCCACCAGGCTGGGCTGGGCGGCCTCCAGGTCGGCCGGGCCGGCCACGTGCCGCCCGACGACCGACGCCCGGAATCCGGGTGCCGCCGCCTCCAGCACCTCCTCCATCCGCTCCACGTGCCCCGCCACGTCCTCGGCCCGCCAGTCCCGCCGGAACGGCAGGTGCGTGTAGGACCAGAGCGACTCGGTGCCCGGCGGGGAGTGGCTCGGGTCGGCCACCGACATCTGCCCCACCAGCAGGAACGGGTCCCGGGGCAGCTCGCCGCGGGCCAGCTCGGCCGCGTACGTGGTCAGGCCGTCCATGTCGGCGCCCAGGTGCACGGTGCCGGCGCCGGCCAGTTCCCGGTTCTTCCACGGCACCGGCGTGGACAACGCCCAGTCGACCTTGAGCGTGGAGCCGTCCCACTTGAAGTGCGCCAGGTCCTCGACCATCCGGGGCGGCAGCGCCGCCGCGCCGACCAGGTCGAGGAAGAGCGCAGGCGCGGGCACGTCGGCGAGCACCGCGCGGCGCGCCCGCCAGTCGGTTCCCCCGGCGGTGCGTACGCCCATCGCGCGGCCCCGGGCGGTGAGCACCCGCTCGACCCGGGCGCTGTACTCGATCCGCCCGCCCCGCTCGACCAGCCGGGCCACCAGCGCGTCGGTGATCCGCTGCGCGCCGCCGACCGGCACCGGCCAGCCCACCTGCTGGCCGAGCATGGCGAGCAGCCAGCCGTACACCCCGGAGCCGGCCTCCTCCGGGGACAGGTCGGTGTGCAGGGCGCAGCCGGCCAGCAGCACGGGCCCGCCCTCGCCCTCGAACAGCTCCGCGCCGAGCTTGCGTACCGGCAGCACGAGGCGGCGGGCGAGCCGGAGCGCGCCGCCGATCCGGAGCTGCCGCAACAGGCCGAGCCCGCCGCGTACCGGCGGGAACGGGGTGGTGATGGTCTGCAGCATCGGCTCGGCGACCTGACGCCAGTCGGCGTACGCGTGCCGCCAGCGCTCCCCGTCGCCGGGCGCGAACGCCTCCATCGACGCGGCTGTGGTGTCCAGGTCGCGGTTGACCACCGCGGCCCGCCCGTCCGGGAGCAGGTGCGCCAGCACGTCCGGGGCGTGCGTCCAGGACAGGCCGTGCCGTTCCAGGTCCAGCCCGTCCAGGACGGGGGACGCGTAACCGAGCGGGTAGAACGAGCTGTACAGGTCGCTGAGGTAACCGGGCGCTGTCACGTACGCGGACCGCACGGCCCCGCCGGGCGCCTCGGTGGCCTCCAGGACCGTGACGTCCCAGCCGGCGTCCACCAGCAGGTTCGCGGCCACCAGGCCGTTGTGCCCGGCTCCGATGACGACGGCGTCGGCGGTGGAGGTCATCGGATCCGCCTACCCGGCCGGTCACCGGGCGAAACGCGTTTGCCCCGCCCAGGCCGGGGCAAGCACGGCCGCATGTACACGGTTGCGCAGCTCATAGGTGGAGTGTGGGGCGCCGGCGGCGAGGGTGGCGAACTCGTCGTCCACGATCCGGCGGACGGGTCGCCGGTGAGCCGGGCGCCGGTGGCGACTGCCGACGAGGTGGCCAAGGCGGTGGAGGCGGCCCGGGGCGTAGCGGCGGAATGGGCGGCGGCCGCGCCCGCGGACCGGGCCGCGGCGCTGCACCGGGCGGCGGACGCCGTCGAGGCGGCGGCCGAGGACCTGGCCCAGGCCACCACCGCGGAGATGGGCAAGCCCCTCGACGACGCGCGGGGCGGGGTGGCGGCGGGCATCGGCACGCTGCGACAGTACGCCGAGCTGGCGCCGGTGCGGGGCGGCCGGACGCTGCACGGCGGACACGACGCGCTGGACTTCATGGCCCCCGAGCCGCGCGGCGTGGTCGCCGCCATCACCCCGTGGAACGATCCGGTGGCGGTGTCCTGCGGCCTGCTCGGCGCGGCACTGGTCACCGGCAACGTGGTGCTGCACAAGCCGAGCGAGCGGACCCCGGCGACCGGCTGGCTGCTGGCCCGGGCGCTGGACTCGGCGTTGCCGGCCGGGGTGCTGTCGCTGCTCACCGGCGGCGGCGAGGTGGGCGCCGCGCTGTCCGGGCAGGACGTCGACGTCGTCGCCCACGTCGGTTCCACAGCCACCGGCCGGGCGATCGCCGCGGCGGGCGCGCGGACCGGCGCTAAGGTGTTGCTGGAGAACGGCGGCAGCGACCCGCTGGTGGTGGACGCGGACGTCGACCCGCTCTGGGCGGCCGAGCAGGCGGCGCTCGGTTGCTTCGCCAACGCCGGTCAGATCTGCGTGGCGGTCGAGCGGATCTACGTGCACCGGGATGTCGCCGACGGCTTCACCGACGCGCTCGTGGCGCGCGCCGAGGCCCTCACCGTCGGCCCCGGCCGTGACCCGGGCACGCAGCTCGGCCCGCTTGTCGACCGGCGGCACCGGGACCACGTGCACGGGCAGGTCACCGCCGCGGTGGCCGCCGGCGCCCGGGTACGCGCCGGGGGCACGCTGCCGGAGGGGCCGGGCGCGTTCTATCCGGCCACAGTGATCGAGGGCTGCCGCCACGACATGGCTCTGGTCCGCGAGGAGACGTTCGGGCCGGTCGCCCCGGTGGTGGTGGTCGACTCGTTCAGCGAAGGGCTGCGCTGTGCGGCCGACTCCCCGTACGGCCTGGCCGCCACCGTGCTGACCGGCTCGATGAGCCACGCCCAGCGCGCCTGGCGGGAGCTGCCGGTGGGCACCGTCAAGGTGAACGCGGTCTTCGGCGGGGCGCCGGGCGGCGCCGCGCAGCCGCGCCGGGGCAGCGGCCACGGCTTCGGGTACGGCCCGGAGCTGCTGGACGAGTTCAGCACCGTGAAGGTGGTGCACCTGGAGGCGCCGGGCCGCGGCCACTGGTGAGCCGGCACGAAGCGAGCCCGGGACCGAGGCGGTCCCGGGCTCGACGCGTACCCCGAGGGGTCAGCGACCGCCGCGGGCCTTGCGGGTCGCGTTGTTGTTGGCCTTCTCGATCGCCTTGACCAGTTCCGGCTTGGTCATCCGGGACCGGCCGCGCACGTCCAGTTTCTTCGCCACCTCCATGAGGTGGTCCTTGGTGGCGTTGGCGTCCACCCCGCCGGCCGTGTTCGCGCGCCGGGCCGGGCCGCCGCCTTCGGCCTGCTTGTCGCTGGGGCCCTTGCGGCCCTTTGGCTCCCAGTGGTCGCCCACCTTCTCGAACTCGTGCTTGACCGCGGCGAAGGCGGTGCGGTGCGCCCGCTCCCCCTCGCCGTAGGTCTCGACCGCCGAGTCGTGCGTCTTCTCCCAGGTCCGCTGCGCCTTCGCCGGCGAGCGCCGCAGCGTGCTGGGCAGTACCTCGCGCCCGGGCATCTCGTCCTCCTGGAGTCTCGATCGTCTGTCTTGCCTGGTTCCCTGCCGCCCGGCGGGCAAACCGACGCCCCGGTTTGTCGATTTCCCCCTGGGGGTATCGCCCGGCCACGCCCGGCGGCGGGGCGGTGAAGGAGGCGGACATGACCGTGACGGCACCACAGGCGGTCGGCGGCCGGACGCGGTCCCGTCTCCCCCGCCGGATCCGGCAGCTGAACTGGCGCACCTGGCGGGGCGTGCTGGTGCGCAGCGGCAAGGGTTTCGTCACTGACAACTGCGCCGACTGGGCGGCGGCGCTCACCTACTACGGGGTGCTCGCGCTGTTCCCGTCCACGATCGTGGTGGTGGCGCTGGTCGGCCTGGTCTCCGACGGCCCGCGCACCGTCGACACGGTGATCGACCTGGCCCGGGAGATCGGCGCCGGCTCGGTGGTCGGCAACGACGCGTTCGTGGGCGTGGTACGCAACGTCGTGGAGCAGCAGGGCTCGGCGAAGGTGCTGCTGAGCTTCGGTCTGCTCGGCGCGCTCTGGTCCGCCTCCGGGTTCATCGGCGCGTTCACCCGCGCCTCCAACGCGATCTACGGGGTGCGGGAGGGCCGGCCGTTCTACCGGCTGCGCCCGTTGCAGATCGGCATGGCCGCGGTGACGATCGTGCTGCTCGCCGTGGTGGCCACCGGGCTGATCGTCAGCGGCCCGGTCACCGACGCGGTGGGCGACCTGCTGCACGCCGGGGCGGTGGCCCGCACCACGTGGTCGGTGGCGAAGTGGCCGCTGCTCGCCGTGGTCGCGATGACGCTGCTGTCGCTGCTGTTCTGGATCGCGCCGAACGTCCGGCAGCCGCGGTTCCGCTGGCTCACCCCGGGCGGCGCGCTGGCGCTCGTGGCCTGGGTGCTCGCGTCCTTCGGCTTCGGCCTGTACGTGGCCAACTTCGGCTCGTACGACGTCACCTACGGCAGTCTCGGCGCGGTCATCGCGTTCCTGGTCTGGCTCTACCTGTCCAACTGCGCGCTGATGCTCGGCGTGCAGGTGAACGCCGAGCTGCAACGCGGGAGGGTGATGCAGGCCGGGGTCGAGGAGCCGGACGACCCGGTGCTGCCGCCGCGCGCCCCGGCCGACACGGACAAGACCGACGCGGACAAGACCGACGGGGAGAAGTCAGGCGGGGAGAAGACGGCCGACCGGTTGCCGCCCGGATGACCGGCTCCCCCGGCCGGCGCCGGTTTACCGGCGGTTCCCCCGGGCATCTCCCAAGGCATGGAACGTGGCAGCAGCAAGCACTCGCCCAGGGTCGACGACCAGATGAGCAGCGAGGTCAGCGGGCTCGTCCAGAGCGCCGGGACCGGCGGTTCGCGGGCCGAGGAGTTCCGGATCCCCGAGCCGGCCGGCGAGGACCAGCCGGAGGCCACCACGGCCCCGGCCGGGGAGCTGCGCAGCGGCACGCCGCAGGGCATGAGCTCCGAGGACGTCGAGGCGCGCAGCCGGCTGGGACGGTTCATCACCATGACGGCCCTGCCCGGTGACCGGGAGACGCTGCTGGCCAACGCGCGGGAGAACGAGGCGCCGGCGGATCTCGTCGCCGCCCTGGAGACCCTGCCCGAGGGCACCCGTTACCGCACGATCTCCGAGGTGTGGGCCGCGCTCGGGCACAAGAACGAGACGACGCGCTGGTGAGCGGGGCGGCCCACGGCCCGCGCGAGACGTACCAGCGGAACAGGAGGAACCCCGACATGAGTGGTGTTACCGAGCATGTGGACGTGGACGTCCCGATCCGGACCGCGTACGACCAGTGGACCCAGTTCGAGGAGTTCCCGCACTTCATGGAGGGCGTGCAGGAGGTCCGGCAGCTCTCGGACACGATGACCCACTGGACCGTCGAGATCGCGGGCGTGAAGCGCGAGTTCGACGCCGAGATCACCGAGCAGTTGCCGGACGAGCGGGTGGCCTGGCGCTCCACCGGCGGCACCCAGCAGGCCGGTGTGGTGACCTTCCACCGCCTCGACGAGGGGCACACCCGGGTCACGCTGCAGATGGAGTTCGAGCCGCACGGCGCGGTCGAGAAGGCCGGCGACAAGCTCGGCGTGGTCGACCGGCGCGCCAAGGGCGACCTGGAGCGGTTCAAGCATTTCATCGAGCGGCGCGGCCAGGAGACGGGCGCCTGGCGCGGTTCGGTCGACCGGCCCGTCCCCTGAGCCACCTCCCCCTACCCGAGCCTCGATGGCCGCCGGCACTGTCGGCGGCCATCGCCGTGCCCGGCCGTTTGCGATCATCCGGTCCGGGTACGGCAGGGGAATGACCGACAACGACCGCCACGTGTGGCGCGACGAGGACCGTACTCCCCTGCACGAGTTGGACAAGGCCGTCGCCCGGTCGGCGATGGACGGCCAGGGCGACGACGTCACGGCCAACGACGCCGGCGAGGAGGCCGCGTTCGGCCACGGCCCGGAGGCGGTGGACCGGGGCGCCGGTCCGGAGGCTGAGCGGCGCGAGATGACCGATGCGGACCGGGCGTACCGGCCGTCGACGATCGGGCGGACCGGCCCGGACAGCATGTGATCCCGGGCGGCTGCGGGCACCCGCGCCGATGCCCGTAGCCGCCGGATTCATGCTCGGCCGATATGACAAAAAGTGCGGTACGGACAGGCAGGAAAACGGACAGCCCATCCAGAATCGGCCGAACGGCTGACGGCACTCCCCCTGTCGCGCGCAAGACTTTCGGAATGCAACAGGGCTCCGGTTTCCTCTCCAACCGTCAGCGCAAGCTCGCCTGGCTGGGCTTCCTGCTCGCCGCGATCCAGGCTCCGGTCTCCGCCCGGTTCACCGAGGACAGCTCCTGGCTGTTCAGCCTGGTGGTGGCGCTGATGGTCGCCACCGTGATCATCGCCGACGACGGCGCGCGCCGCCGCCCGGCCGACGCCCGCCCCTCCGACTGAGTCAGCTCGTGCCGGGACGCGCCTCGTGCCCCGGCACCCCCCGGCTGCGGCGGCGTTCCTTCATCTCCGCCTCGTAGAGGTGCCGCCGTCCCTCGACCAGCTCGTCGCGGGCCTGCCGGTCCAGCTCCCGGAAGAGCGCGTAGTACCCGTCGTCGAAGTCCTCGACGATCTGGAACGTCCACCGCCCGGCGATGACGTTGCGTCCGAGCAGCTCCCGGTCGATGCGCTCGGCCAGGGCCGGGTGCCCGGCGGAACGGAACATCTCCACGGCGTCGTCGAGCATCAGGTCGGCGTGGCCGATCAGCTGGTGCAGCTCGTAGAGGTGCCCACGTGCCCGTTCGACGCACTCCAGGGCCTCGCTGAGCTTGCCGAGCGCCTCGACCGTGGCGTCACTCACTCCCTCCGGGCGCCGGTGTGCCCGGTCCGGTCCGTCGGCCTGGTGTCCCATGATGTGCCTCCGTGGGCCTGCTGCGTGGTCCTCGTGCCGGACTTCTGCCCCCGCACGGGCGACTCAATCCCCGCGGACGGGGTGGCCGGTCCCCCGGACGACCCGGCAGTCCGCCGGTCGGCCGAGGTCGGCCCGCGCCGGGCGGCGTTAGCCTCGGACACCATGCGCGTGCCGAACAACCGGGTCGCGACCCGCTCCGCGGCAGTGGCCGCGCGGTCGACCCTCACCACGCTGACCGCCGCCGTCGGCACCGCCGGCCTCGCCGCGGCCCACGCGAACCCCGGGCTGCTCGCCGAGGTCGACCAGCACGCCGCGGGGGTACGCGACAGCCTCGACGGCGACCGCCACCCGCTGACCGTGGCGGCGCTCGCCGGATACGCCGAAGGGCTGCGCGACGCGGCGGCGGAGCACGGCTGGACGCCGCCGGCCGAGCCGGTGGACTGGTCCGCGCCGGACTGGGTGCTCACCCGCCTCCTGGCGGTCTGCCTGCTGGCGCGCACACTCGACCCGCGTCACCTGGCCTGACCCGTACACCCGGCCTGACCTCGACGGCCGGCCTGCTCCGGACACGGCTTCGGGGCGCCCGCGATCACCCCGCGGACACCCCGTCACCCGTTGCCGTCAGCCTCCCGGCCGGCGGAACTGTTGCGTCTCGTCGCCCATCTCGCCGGAGCGGTACGTGCCCGCGCCCGACATCGACGACT
The DNA here is from genome assembly GCF_014203425.1 of Micromonospora echinospora. Classification (NCBI taxonomy): domain Bacteria; kingdom Bacillati; phylum Actinomycetota; class Actinomycetes; order Micromonosporales; family Micromonosporaceae; genus Micromonospora; species Micromonospora echinospora. The sequence continues at coordinate 3,032,142 of NZ_JACHJC010000001.1, read as the reverse complement.
GCGGCGCGGCCGGCGTCGGTTGCCCGCCCCGGTCGGCCATCTTGCGTTCGTAGTCGCCCCGGCCGGCCTGCTGCGCCTGCCGCTGCTCCCGGAACGCCCGGGACTCCTCCGCGGCCCGGTGCAGCCACCCGTCCCAGCGGTCCTGCATCGGCTTGATCAGACCACCACCGACACCGACGATCAGGATGCCGGCCACGGTGGCGAGGAAGGCCACGAGCACCGGTGTGGTCACCGTGGTGGCGATACCCACCTGGTTCAGCGCGGCGATCACGCCGAGCGCCAGGATGAAGATCGCCGTCACGTCGGCCAGCACCCGGCCGTACGAGAGCCCGCCGAGCGCGCCGGAGACCAGGTCCCGGACAGCGTTGGCGATGGCGGCGGCGATCACCACGATCACGATCGCCACGAAGGCTCGCGGAAGCCAGGACACCACCCCGCGGATCAGGTCGCTGATCGCGTTCGGTCCCCATACCCCGAAGGCGAACTGCAGGGTGAACAGCAGGACCGCGTAGTAGGCCAGTTTGGCCAGGATGTCGCTGGCGTCGTACTTGGTGCGTTCCAGGGCTCGTTTGATGCCGCCGCGTTCCACGGCGCGGTCGAACCCCACCCGTTCCAGTGCCGCGTCCACGATTTTGAGTACGGCTCGGGCGATGAGCCAACCCACGACGAGAATCGCGATGAACGCGATCGCCCGCGGTACGAAGAGCAGCACCGACCTCCAGAAGTCGGTCCAGGCCGCACCGATGTCGACCTGCCCGACCGCGAGGGTTTTCGGCATGATGTCCCTCCTGTCGCGTGAACTGCGCCGCCCGCATACCCGGTGACCAGGGCAGCACTCCGGGCCGGACCGGGCCAATTTCCCGACATGGGTGATCGAACCGGCCCTGACCTGCCCGAACGTCCACGCAGCCGCAATCCGGGACCCGCCACGAACGCATGATCGGAACCAGCCCGCCACGCTCCGGTTAGGCTGCGGTCATGCCAGGCACCGTCGGTCGGGTTCCCACACCGTCCGCCCCCGCACCGGGAGCGCCCGCCGATCCCGTCGTCCACGGGCCGTCCGCGCAGACCGGTCATCCGTGGGCCGGCACGGCGCTGGGCGCCCCGCAGAGCTGGGATCCGGCGGTACGCGCCGTGATGGACGTGGTGCTCGCCTCCCCGGTGCCGATGGCGCTGCTCCTCGGCGACGACCTCGTCGTCTTCTACAACGACGGGTACGCCGAGCTGATCGGCGACCGGCACCCGGACGCGCTGGGCCGGCCGGCGGTCGAGGCGTTCGCCGAGGTGTGGCGCGACCCCGGCGCCGGGGAGGCGCTGGAGCGCGTCTACCGGCACGGTGAGCCGTTCCTGCAGCGGGAGGCGGTGCTGCCCGCCGACCGGCAGGGCCCGGCCGAGCCGGCCGTCTTCACCCGTGGGCACTGCGCGGTACGCGACTCCGCCGGCCGCATCGTCGGCGTGCTCACGGTCTCGGCGCAGACCACCCAGCTGACCCAGCAGTTGCAGAGCCTGAGCGACTTCGCGGCGGCGCTGTCCGGCACGCTCACCCTGGACGACGTGGCCCGGGTGACACTGCGCTACTGCCTGCACTCCTTCGACGCGGACCGGGTGTCGTTCGCGGTGGACGAGGGCAGCGCCTGGCGGCTGGTCCGCCGCATCCGCGGCGAACTCCTCGACGAGGCCGACGAGCGGCTGCCCCCGCTGTGGCGGCGGATGTCCGCCGAGTCGGCGCTGCCGGCGGTGGTGTCCGCGCGCAGCGGCGTGGCCTCGTTCATCGCCGACGGCCAGCCGCTGCGCGGCGTCGCGGCGGACCGGCACGACGAGAAGATCCGCGCGCTCGCGGCGCTGCCGCTGCGCACGACTGTGGTCCGTGGCTCGCTCACCATCGGTTACCGGGAGCCGCGTCCCTGGTCCCCCGCGGAACGGGCGCTGCTCGCCGCGTCGGCGGAGCTGGTCGGCCAGGCCGCCGAGCGGGCCCGCCGCTTCGAGACCCAGCACGGCACCGCCCAGATGCTGCAACGCAGCATGCTGCCGGAGCGGCTGCCGGACCTGCCCCGGCTGCGCATCGCCGCCCGGTACGACCCGGGCGTGGACGGCAACGCCGCCGGCGGCGACTTCTACGACGCGTTCCTGCTGCCCACCGGGGCGCTCGGGGTGGTGCTCGGCGACGTGGCCGGGCACGACGTGCAGGCCGCCGCCCGGATGGGTCAGGTGCGCGCCGCGCTGCGCGCGCTCGCCCTGGTCGACCCCCGCCCGGACGCGGTGCTCGACGGCCTGGACCGGCTGGTGGCCAGCCTCGGCGTGGAGGGCGGCACGCAGGAACTGTTCGTCACGGTGGTGTTCGGCGTGGTCGAGGCGGACCGGGAGCGGGTCACGCTCGCCAGCGCCGGGCATCCCGCGCCACTGATCCGCCGCGCCGGGCCCGGCGCGCCGGCGGTCGCCGAGTTCGTCCAGGTGCCGCCCGCGCCGCCGCTGGGTCTCGGCGGGCGCGCGCGTACCGCGAGCGTGGCGTTCCACCCCGGCGACACCCTGCTGCTCTACAGCGACGGCGTGGTGGAGCGGCGCTGGCAGGACCTGGCCGCCGGGCTGGCCGGACTGGGCGCGGCGGTCACCGGGGCGACCAGCGGGGACCCGCGTGCGCTGTGCGCGGTCGCGACCGCCGCGGTGCCGGGCGCCACCGAGGACGACGTGGCGGTGCTCGCGGTGGAGTACGCGGTCCGGCCGAGCCGGTCGGCGAGCATGGAGGTGCCGGCCGAGCCGACCGCGCCGAGCCGGGTCCGGCACTGGATGACCGCGCAGCTCACCGAGTGGCAGGTGCCCGAGGCGGTGATCGGCGCGGCGGTGCTGTGCACGAGCGAGCTGACCACGAACGCGCTGCTGCACGCCGGCACCGCCGCCCGGGTCGAGGTGGACCTGTCCGCGGAGCGGCTGCTGGTGTCCGTGGCCGACTCGGGCACCCGGGGTCAGGTCACCCGTGCCCAGACCGACACGCTCAGCAGCCGGGGCCGCGGGCTCGGCCTGATCGAGGAGCTGAGCGACGCCTGGGGCACCGACCCGACCGTACGCGGCTCGACTGTGTGGTTCGAGATCCTCATTCCGTCGGACGGGTCGCGCGTCGGCGACGCCCCGGCCAGGTAGGAGCCGACCATGACCGACGACAAGCGCCGCGGTGTCCTCTTCGACGTGGACGGCACCCTGGTCGACACGACGTACCTGCACACGGTGAGCTGGTGGGAGGCGCTGCGCCAGGCCGACCACCGGGTGCCGATGGCGCGGATCCACAGGTCCATCGGCATGGGCTCGGACAAGCTCCTCGACCATCTGCTCGGCGCGGAGCGCGACCGGGACGCCGACGGCCGGCTGCGCGACGCGCACGACGCGCTCTACGGCGAGTACTGGGAGCGGCTCACGCCGCTGCCCGGGGCGCGGGAGCTGCTGCGCGCCTGCGCGGAGCGCGGGCTGCGGGTGGTGCTCGCGACCTCGGCCGCCGAGCACGAGGTGACCGCGCTGCGGGCCGCGCTGGACGTGGACGACGTGATCGACTCGGTCACCTCGTCGGCGGACGCGCAGGAGAGCAAGCCGGCGCCGGACATCCTGGTCGCCGCGCTGGAGCAGTCGGGACTGGCCGCCGAGCGGGTGGTGTTCGTCGGTGACTCCGTCTGGGACGTCGCCGCCGCCGGCAAGCTTGACATCCCCTGCATCGGGCTGACCTGCGGCGGCACCAGCCGCGCGGAGCTGGCCGGCGCGGGCGCGGTGGCGGTGTACGACGACCCGGCCGCGCTGCTGGACGCCCTGTCGGACAGCGCCATCGCGTCGCTCGGCTGACCGGCCTCAACCGGCGGGCACGCGCAGGCATAGCCGGGCCCGCTTCGGGGCACTGCTGGACTCCACCGCCCGGGCGACGGGCGTCGGAAGGGTGGTGCCGTGGAACCGGTCGATGTCGCGTTCGCTCTGCTGGGCGTCGGTGCGCTGCTGGCCGGGGTGCTCCCCCGGGTGCTGGAGAGACGGCCACTGTCGATGCCCATCGCGTTCCTCGGGCTCGGCATGCTCGTCTTCCTGCTGCCCACCGGTCTGCCCACACCGGACCCGCTGCGCTGGCCGGAGCTGACCACCCACCTCACCGAGGTCGGGGTGATCGTCGCCCTCATGGGCGCCGGCCTGAAGATCGACCGCCCGTTGAGCTGGGCCCGCTGGTCGACGACCTGGCGGCTGCTGGCCATCGCCATGCCGTTGTGCATCGCCGCGGTGGCGCTGCTCGGCTGGTGGTGGGCCGGCCTGGTGCCGGCCGCGGCGCTGCTGCTCGGGGCGGCGCTCGCCCCCACCGACCCGGTCCTCGCCTCCGACGTGCAGGTGGGGGAACCGACCGATGTGGAGGACTCGGAGGACGAGGTGCGCTTCGCGCTCACCTCCGAGGCGGGCCTCAACGACGGGCTGGCCTTCCCGTTCGTGTACGCGGCCATCGCGATCGCCACCACAGGTCTCGCGCCGTCCGGCTGGCTCGCCGAGTGGTTCGCGGTGGACGTGTTCTACAAGCTCGCCGCCGGGGTGGGCGGCGGGCTGCTCGTCGGCTGGCTGCTCGGCAAGCTGTTCTTCCGCGCCCCGAGCAAGCTGCAGCTGGCCCGGCACTCCGAGGGGTTCCTCGCGCTGGCCGCGACGTTCCTCGCGTACGGGCTGGTCGAGGTGATCGGCGGGTACGGATTCCTGGCCGTGTTCGTGGCCGCCCGCGCGATCCGCGCCGCCGAGCGCACCCACGAGTTCCACTCCGTGCTGCACGACTTCGCCGAGCAGGTGGAGCGGCTGCTCACAGTGCTGTTGCTGCTGCTGTTCGGCGGCGCGGTGATCGGTGGGCTGCTCGCCCCGCTCACCTGGCCGGCGGCGCTGGCCGGACTGGCCCTGGTGCTGGTGATCCGGCCGCTGGCCGGGTGGCTGTCGCTGCGCGGTGCGCGCGGCAAGCCGGCCGAGCACTGGGTGATCTCGCTGTTCGGCATCCGCGGCGTCGGCTCGTTCTACTACCTGGCGTACGCCACCAGCAAGACCGACTTCCCGCAGGCGGATCTGGTCTGGGCCACTGTCGGTCTCGTGGTGGTGGTGTCGGTGGTGGCGCACGGCATCGCCGCGACCCCTGTCATGCAGCTGCTCGACCGGGCGGGCCAGCGCACCGGCGAGGGCGCCGAGGCCGGGCGGGCGGCGCAACCGGTCGGCGCCACGGGCTGAACGCCCCGGGCCCGGGCCGGCGCGCCTCAGGCCAGCCGGGCGGCGAGCGCGCGGCCGAGATCCCGGCCGGAGCGCCAGGCGGTCTGCACGCGCGGGCGGCCGAACGCGTCGCCGGCCAGGCCGATCCCGTCGTCGTCCAGGTGGAAGGTCGCGCCGTCGGCGCGGGCCGCCGGCGTGGCGTACGTCCAGCGGTGCACGTGGGTCGACAGCGCCGGCTCGGGCAGCCCCAGCAGGTCGCGGACCGCCTGCTCGACGGCCTCCCGGGCCCCGGTGGGCTGGAGCAGGTGCCCGGCGGCGAACCCGGCGGTGGTGTGCGCGACGAGCACCGGCGCGCCGTCTCCGCGCCGGTCGCCGTCGTCGCAGACCAGGCTGAGCACGGGGTGGTCGTTGACGAACGCGCCCCGGAAGTCCGCCCAGCGGCGGGCCGGGAAGTGCAGCACCCCGGTCAACGCGGGCGACCACCGCTGCGCGGCAACCGCCCGGGTCGCCTCGGCCAGAGCCGGGTCCAGCAGCAGCGCGGCCTGCGGGCCGGGCATGGCGAGCACGACCGCCTCGGCCTCGGCGCCGTCCACCCGGGGGCCCGGCTCGACGCTCATCACCAGCCGGTCGTGGGTCACCGGCAGGTCGCCGGCCAGATGTTCGACGAGCGAGCGCAGCCCGCGCGGGGCGGCCCAGCGCATCGGGCCGCTGACCTGCTCGCGGCCGCGCGGCCCGTACGCGACGAGCGTGTCGGTCCACTCCCGCGCCAGCCCGGCCGCCCGCCACCGGTCCACCACGGCGGCGAAGTCCGGGTCGTCGACCGTGAAGTACGCGGCGCCCAGGTCGGCGGGGCGGCCGTCGAAACGCCTGCTGGCCATCCGCCCGCCGGTGACCCGGGCGCGCTCGCGCAGCCGTACCGGGATCCCGGCCCGCGCCAACTCGGTCGCGCAGGCCACTCCGGCGATGCCTGCGCCGACCACCACCACGCCCACCCGGTCCGCCGTCACCAGGTGATCGTAGGCGGCGGCCGGCATGAACCCGGCGGGCCGAGGGTAGTGGAACACCTGTTCGAGGAGAGGTGATGAGCATGGCCGACCGCGCCAACACCAACGGCAGGAACGTGAACCCGGACGCCGCCGTCAAGGACCCGGACGACTGGGTCACCGGCGACGAGCCGCCCACCGCCGCCCAGGAGTCGTACCTGCACACGCTGGCCCAGGAGGCGGGCGAGCCGGTGCCGGAGGGCCTGACCAAGGCCGAGGCGTCCCGGCGGATCGACGAGTTGCAGGCGGAGACCGGCCGGGGCCGCTGAGCGGTCAGCGCGGGGGCAGGCGGTGCAGCTCGACCCGGTCGAGCCGCCCCGCCGCCACCCGCGCGGTCAGGTACGTGGCGTGCGGCTGCGCCCGCCGGTCGGTCGGTGAGCCGGGGTTGAGCAGCCGCAGGCCGCCCGGGGCGACGCTGTCCCAGGGGATGTGCGAGTGCCCGAAGACGAGCAGGTCGCAGTCGCCGTACGCGGCGGCGCAGCGCTCCTCGCGGCGGGTCTTCGGGCCGGTCTCGTGCACCACGGCGACCCGCAGGCCGTCCAGCTCGACCCGGGCCGCCTCGGGCAGCCGGGCGCGCAGCGGCGGCCCGTCGTTGTTGCCGTACACGCCGATCAGCCGACGCGACCGCGCCTCCAGCGCGTCCAGCAGCGCCACGTCCACCCAGTCCCCGGCGTGCACCACCACGTCTGCGGCCTCCACCGCCGCCCACAGCGGCGCGGGCAGATCCCGCGCCCGCTTCGGCACATGCGTGTCCGCCATGATCACGAGATCCACCCCCTCATCCTCCCCCACCCGCCTCTTTTCCCGTGTCGATCATGAGGTTGGCGGCACTCAGGGAGATCGACTACGCCGTCAACTTCATGATCGGCGCGGAGAGGCGGCGGTGGGGGCGGCGGCGCGGGATGCCTCGGCGCGGGCGGCGGCGTCGGTGATGTGGCCGGCGGCGATGATCAGGCCGATGTGCGAGTACGCCTGCGGGAAGTTGCCGACCTGCTCGCCGGTGTCCTGGTCGATCTGCTCGGCGTAGAGCCCGAGGTCGTTGGTGCGAGCGGCCACTTGCCCGAACAGCCGCCGGGCCCGGTCCAGCTCGCCCGCTTCGGCCAGGCAGGCGGCCAACCAGAACGAGCAGATCACGAACCCGGCCGGGTCGCCGTCCCAGCGGCGCAGCAGCCCGCCCCGGGACAGCCGGCGCTCGATGACGTCCATCGTGGCCCGCATCCGCGGATCGCTCGCGGGCAGGAAGCCGACGAGCGGCATGACCAGCACCGAGGCATCCAGTTCGTCGGAGCCGAAGACCCCGGTGTACGCGCCGACCCGCTCGTTCCAGCCCTGGGTGAGTACCGCCGCCCGGACCTCGTCGCGGGCTGCCGCCCAACGGGCCACGTCGGCCGGCTCGCCGATGCGGGAGCCGAACCGGACCGCCCGGTCCAGCGCGGTCCAGCACTCCACCTTGGAGGAGACGTAGTGCCGCTCCGGGCCGCGCCCCTCCCACATCCCGGAGTCGGGCAGGTGCCAGCCGCGCACCGCCTGGTCGGCGAGCGTCCGCAGCAGGTCACGCACCTCGGGGGACATCGGATCGAGGTAGTAGCGCAGCAGCCAGGCCGCGTCGAGCACCTCGCCCAGCACGTCGTTCTGCCGCTGCCGCCAGGCGTTGTTGCCGACGACCACCGGCCGGCTGCCGGCGTACCCGGCGAGGTGGTCGAGGTCGTGCTCGGTCAGGTCCCGCTCACCCTCGACCCCGTACATGATCGGCACCGGCTCGTCGCCGATCCGCCCCATCGCCCGCGCCACCCAGGTGAACTGCCGGTCCGCCTCGTCCGGGCAGGCGGCCCGCCAGAGCGCCTGGAGGGTGAGGCTGAAGTCGCGCAGCCAGACGAAGCGGTAGTCGTAGTTGCGGTCACCGCCGGGCTTCTCCGGCAGCGAGGCGGTGGCCGCCGCGACGACAGCGCCGCTGGGCCCGTACGTCATGCCCTGCACGGCGAGCGCGCTGCGCCGCACCTCGTCGCGGAACTCGCCCTGGTAGTCGTGCAGGGCGGACCAGGAGCGCCAGCCCGCCACCGTCTCGGCCACCACGTCGGCGGCGTCGGGCAGCGCCGGGGCGGCGCCGTCGTACGTCGGGGCGTACCCGAGGGTGAAGCGGTGCCTGCTGCCGGCGCGGGCGGTGAACCGCCCGACGGCGGTCCCGCCGTCGAAGCTCAGCGGGACGTCGCAGCGCAACTCCAGGTGACACGCCCCGGCGGTGGCGCCCACCACGCCGTCGCGTTCGGTGAGGTAGGCGCCGACGCGGCCGTACTCGAAGCGCGGCGCGTAGTCGACGCGCATCGGCACCTCGCCGGTGAGCCCCTCCACCACCCGGGCGAGCACCCGCGGCGAGCGCAACCCGATCTCGTGCCCGCGCGCGCCGGGCTCCAGCGCCAACGCGTCGGTGACGGCCACCGTGCCGGTCCCGGTGGCGAAGACGGTACGCAGCACGAGCGTGTCGTCCAGGTACGAGCGCGTGCTGGTGGCCTCGCCCTCGGGGCGGATGCTCCAGTGCCCGGCGTCGGAGTCGAGGAGCCGCCCGAACACCGACGGCGAGTCGAAGCGGGCCGGGCACCACCAGTTGACGGCGCCCTCCCGGTCGACAAGCGCCGCGCTGCGCCCGTCGGCGAGGAAGCCTTGCTCGCTGATCCGTCCGGTCCGCACGACTGTGCCTACCCGGCACGGGTGCCGCCATGCCTGGCCGCATCGGTGGCGGTCGCCGCGTTACCGCTCGCCGCGGGCGGGAACGCGGCGAGTTGACGAAGGAGGATGCTCATGACCAGACCCTCGACTCCGACCGCGGCCTGGCAACCCGGAATGCCGGGCAGCGACAACCTCCCGTCCGGCCCGGGCGGTCGCCCGACGCCGCCGAGCGGGGACGGGCACGGACCGCAGGCCGGTTCGGCGACCGTCACAATCGGCTCGTACCCGGACTATCCGTCCGCCCAGCGCGTGGTGGACTATCTGGCCGACAACCGGTTCCCGGTGGAACGTACCTCGATCGTCGGTACGGACCTCACGCTCGTGGAGACCGTGATGGGACGGCTCACGACGGGCCGGGCGGCCCTGCTCGGGGCCGGCACCGGTGCCTGGTTCGGTTTGTTCATCGGGTTGCTCTTCGGCATCTTCACCGCCGGGAACTGGCTGGCGGTGATCCTGGTCGGGCTGGTGATCGGCGCGATCTGGGGCGCCGTGTTCGGCGCTGTCGCGCACGCGATGAGCGGCGGTCAGCGTGACTTCACGTCCGCCAGTTCGCTGCGGGCCGCCCAGTACGCGGTCACAGTGGACGCGGACCTGGCCGGCCAGGCCCAGCAGCTGCTCAGCCGGATGCACCTGACACCGACCGGCGCCACCGCCCGCTGACCGGCGGTACGCGACATCGAGGGAGGGCCCCGCCGGGGTCCTCCCTCACCGCGTCAGTGGTACGCCCGCTCACCGGCGCGCAGCGGCACGTCCACCCGGTTCTCCGGCGGGGCCAGCGGGCAGGCCCACCTGTCGTCGTAGGCGCAGCTGGGGTTGTAGAGGTAGTTGGCGCGTCCAGGCGTACCCGGTCACCGGGCAGCACGGTCAGGCCGCGGCCGAACGTGCCCTTCACCGTGTCGGTGAGGTACCGGCCCCCGCCGTACGAGCCGTCGCCGCAGGTGCCGTCGCGCAGGGGCAGGAACAGCCCGCCCCCGTACGCCTCGATCCACCAGAGCGTCAGCGGTCCCCACGGCGTCTCGGCAACTGCCACCCGCCGGTACGCGACCACGCCGTCCGGGCCGCCGGTGTCGATGCGCAGCTCACCGGAGGCGGGCCGCAGTGGCGCCTCGACCACGGCTGCCGGGTCGGGCGGGTACCACCGCAGCCCGGTGAAGCCGGGCCGGTCGGCGGGCGGCACCGGGCTGCTGGGGTGGGTGCGGAACAGCTCCACCCGCTCCCGCCAGTCGAGCAGGTCGAGATCGTCCATCCCCCGACCCTATATTCAGTTTTCAAGGAAGGCCCGCGAGCGACCTGCACCACACACGGCAGGGGCGCTTGTTTAAATTTTAAATAGTGCTACTCTCGGAGCCATGACGGAGAGCATGGACGCGGAGCGGATGGCCTGCTGGCGCGCGTACATCGAGTCGAGCCAGCGGCTGTTCACCCGGCTCGAGGACGACCTGCGCGCCGACAGCGACCTGAGCTTCGCCGACTACCACGTGCTGGTGCTGCTCTCCGAGGCGCCCGGCCAGCGGCTGCGCATGGGTGAGCTGGCCGACCGGCTGGTGTTCTCGCCGAGCCGGCTGACCTACCAGGTCACCACGATGCAGAAGCGCGGCCTGGTGGCGAAGGAGGCGTGTCCGGCGGACCGGCGCGGCAGCGAAGCCGTACTCACGGCGGCCGGCCTGCTCGCCCTGCGCGAGGCCGCGCCGCACCACCTGCGCTCCGTGCGCGCCCACCTGATCGACGACCTCGACGACGCCGAGGTCGCCTGCCTCACCCGGGTCTTCGAGCGGCTCGGCCGGCGCCTGCGCGCCGACCGCACCGCGTCGTCCACCCCGGCCGACAAGTAAGGAGCCCCGCGATGCCCGCGATCACCGTCGACGACGTCCTCGTCCTGCCCCGCCTGCCGAAGCTCGGGGAGGCCACCGAATACCGCTCGGTCCGCCGGGTCACCACCGCCCCCAGCGGGTACGAGGGCGAGGGCTTCCCGGTCCGCCGGGCCTTCGCCGGCGTGCCGATGACCGAGCTGGACCCGTTCATCCACCTCGACCAGATGGGCGAGGTCGACTACGCGCCGGGCGAGCCGAAGGGCACCTCCTGGCACCCGCACCGCGGCTTCGAGACGGTGACCTACATGATCGACGGGATCATGGACCACCAGGACTCGACCGGTGGCGGCGGCACCATCACCGACGGCGACACCCAGTGGATGACAGCAGGTAGTGGCCTGTTGCACATCGAGGCGCCGCCGGAGCACCTGGTGATGAGCGGCGGGCTGTTCCACGGCCTTCAGCTCTGGGTCAACTTGCCCCGGGTGGCGAAGATGAGCGCGCCCCGCTACCAGGACATCCGCGGCCGGGAGTCGGCGTTGCTGACCACACCCGACGGCGGCGGCCTGATCCGGGTCATCGCCGGCGAGGTCGCCGGGCACCAGGGCCCGGGCTCGACGCACACGCCGATCACCATCGCGCACGTCACGTTGCAGCCCGGCGCCGAGCTGAACCTGCCGTGGCGGTCGGACTTCAACGCGCTGGTGTACGTGCTGGCCGGCCGCGGCACCGTCGGCACCGACCGGCGGCCGATCCACCTCGGCCAGCTCGCCGTGCACGGGCCCGGCGAGGCGCTGCGGATCACCGCCGACCCGACGCAGGACTCCAACGCCCCGGCGCTGGAGCTCTACCTGATGGGCGGCCAGCCGATCCGCGAGCCGGTGGCGCACTACGGCCCGTTCGTGATGAACACCCGCGCCGAGCTGATCCAGGCGGTCGAGGACTTCCAGGCCGGCCGGCTCGGGGTGATCCCGACCGGGCGGGTACCGCACAGCGACGGCCAGGGCGACCGGCCCTGACCTGCCACGGGCGCCCCGGTTCGCCGGGGCGCCCGGCCGCGGTCTCAGGAGACGGCGAAGATCCCGGCCACCCCGAGGATCACCATCAACAGGACCGCCACCAGCGCACCCCGCTCCCCCTCCACCGCCTGGTCGCGGTCGTCGGTCACGGTGTTCGTCGTCTCGACGGGCATGTCGGTGCCTCCTCGGTTTCGCGGTCCAGGGGTCCGGCGCACCCCTGACGCGCGCACCGACGCCGACCTGCTGCTCGACGTGCGGGGCCCTGCCGGGGGTCCTACCGTGTGAGGACGTCGTCGACCTCGGGGGGTGGAACGTGACTCTGCGGGACTGGTTCCTCACCGCACAGGAACGCGCCAACCCGGGCTCTGAATTACCCGTCTGGACCGATGGAAACCTCGCCGAGCCGCTGATTCACGGTGCCCCGTACTTCGACCGCCTGGTCAGCGAGGTGGAGGCGCTGTCGGCGGGCGACCACCTGTTCTTCACCGACTGGCGTGGCGACCCGGACGAGCTGATGCGCCCGGACGGCCCGACTGTGGCGCAGTTGTTCGCCCGGGCCGCCCAGCGCGGCGTGATCGTCAAGGGCCTGGTCTGGCGTTCCCACCTCGACACGCTCTCCTACAGCGAGTCGGAGAACCGCGACCTCAGCGAGGCGATCCGCGCGGCCGGCGGCGAGGTGCTGCTCGACCAGCGGGTCCGGCGTGGCGGCTCGCACCACCAGAAGCTCGTGGTGCTGCGCCGGCCCGGCGACCCGAGCCGCGACATCGCGTTCGCCGGCGGCATCGACCTGTGCCACAGCCGCCGCGACGACGCCGGGCACGCCGGCGACCCGCAGCCGATCGGCATGTCCCCCCGGTACGGCCCCACGCCGCCCTGGCACGACGTGCAGCTCGCGGTGCGCGGGCCGGTGGTCGGCGCGCTCGACACGACGTTCCGGGAGCGGTGGACCGACCCGATGCCGCTGGACTCGGAGAACCCGATGGCGTACCTGCGGGACCGGATGCGCGGCTCGGACCTGCGCCCGGACCCGCTGCCCGAGCAGCCCGCCGACCCGCCGCCCTGCGGGCCGCACCACGTGCAGGTGCTGCGCACCTACCCGGCGGTGCGGCCCCGCTACTCGTTCGCCCCGGACGGCGAGCGAACCGTGGCCCGCGGCTACACCAAGGCGGTACGCCGGGCGCGGCGGCTGATCTACCTGGAGGACCAGTACCTCTGGTCGACAGAGGTGGCCGAGCTGTTCGCGCAGGCGCTGCACGAGCACCAGGACCTGCACCTGGTGGCGGTCGTGCCCCGGCACCCGGACGTGGACGGCCGGCTCGCGCTGCCGCCGAACATGGTGGGCCGGGAGCAGGCGCTGTCGCTGTGCCGCCGGGCCGCGCCGGAGCGGGTGTACGTGTTCGACGTGGAGAACCACGACGGCACGCCCGTCTACGTGCACGCGAAGGTCTGCGTGGTGGACGACGTGTGGGCCAGCGTGGGCAGCGACAACTTCAACCGCCGGTCCTGGACGCACGACAGCGAGCTGTCCTGCGCGGTGCTCGACGACACCCGGGACGAGCGGGTGCCGGCCGACCCGGCCGGGTTGGGCGACGGCGCCCGGGTGTTCGCCCGCGACCTGCGGCTGCGGTTGTGGCGCGAGCACCTGGACCGCGATCCCGGCGGCGCGCAGGACGACGACCTGATCGACCCGGCGGACGCGGTGACGGCTGTCGCCGCGGCGGCGGAGGAACTGGACCGCTGGCACGCCGGTGGCCGGGTCGGTCCCCGTCCGCCGGGCCGGTTGCGGCCGCACCGCCCGGAGCGGCTGCCCTGGCGTACGCGGCTCTGGGCGCTGCCGGCGTACCGGCTGGTCTACGACCCGGACGGCAGGCCGCTGCGGGCCCGGCGGGCCGGCACCTGGTGAAGGCCGGTCACCTCGTCGGGCACGTTCGGGCGGGCCGGGTACGCGAACGACACGCGCGGCGAGTAGAAGCCCCAGCACACCTGCAGCGGGTTGGCCGGCCGCAGCGCGTGGACCGGGTGCTGCGGCGCCGGGAACTCCACCGACTCGACCTCGAACGGTGACACCGGCTCGGCCACGTACGGGTAGTCGGTCACGATCAGCTCGCCGTCGCCGCGGGTGAGGTAGCGGTGGTGGCCGTTGTGCGCCTCGGTGCCGGTGTGCCCGACCCGGGCGGTGACCCGGATCAGCGGCGTGCCGTCCGCGGCCCGGGTCTCGGAGGTGAGCCGGTCGCCCCGCACGTCCACCCGGGTCTGCCCCTCGACGGCCGGCGCGCCGCGCGCGGCGGCGTACTGCCGGACCCGTTCGCTGGAGGCGAGGTAGTGCGTCCACCAGCCCCCGGGCGTCCCGCCGTCGGGCGGGTCCATGTCCGCGAGCGAGACACCGATGTAGGTGAGTGAGTACGCGCCGAAGCCGGAGGTCTGCGTCTCGTCGTCGACCACGTACTGGTTGACGAAGACCTGTCGCTGCGGGTGCGGGCGCAGCCCGGCCGGAACCAGCGTGTCGCTACGGACGGTACGGGCGGTCCCGTCGGCGGGACAACGACAGAAAGGCGACACTTCGCCCACCTGTCGGATTCCGCGTTGACCGGTCGGGGTAGGACCGGGGCCGACCGGTCACTGCGGCGCGCCGCCCTGCCGAGCGCGATATCAACCGGCTCACGCCTTTCATGGCCACTTACACCTTAAGTACATCGTACTTTCGGCTAGATTTCCGCAGCACGATCGGGCTATGGTGGCTTCCGAACGTACTACCGTCACCTAAACCTAAGCGTCACGTCTTTTTTCTTCCGTGGACGAGGTGCAGGGAGGACCACCCATGACCGCTCCCACGATCAGCGCCCCGGCGACCGCGCCGGCCGGCTCCGCGAAGCTCGACCCCCGCTCGCTCACCGACAGCGCCGCCGACCTGCTCGACGCGATGGCGGCGCTGCCGGCCGACCACCCGTCGCGGCCCGCGCTGCGCGACCGCGCCATCGAGGCCTGGCTGCCGCTGGCGAACCACCTGGCCCACCGCTACAGCGGCCGCGGCGAGCCGAACGACGACCTGGCGCAGACCGCCGCGATCGGCTTGATCAAGGCGATCGACAAGTTCGACCCGTCGCGCGGCGTCGACTTCGCCGGCTACGCGATCCCCACCATCATCGGCGAGCTGAAGCGCCACTTCCGCGACCGCACCTGGGACATCCGCGTCCCCCGCCGGCTGCAGGAGCTGCGCCTGGCCATCTCCGACGCCAACAACACGCTGCTGCAGACGCTCGGCCGCTCGCCGACGGTCGCCGACATCGCCGCCCACCTCAAGCTCACCGAGGAAGAGGTGCTGGAGGGCCTGGAGGGCGCCCGCGCGTACAACGCGGTGTCGCTGTCCACCCCGACCGGCGACGGCGAGCGCGCCACCGAGCTCGGCGACCTGCTCGGCGGCGAGGACGGCGAGTTCGAGCTGGCCGAGATGCGGGTGGCCCTCGGCCCGGCGCTGGCCACGCTCGACCAGCGCGAGCAGAAGATCCTCACGCTGCGCTTCTACGGCAACCTGACCCAGTCGCAGATCGCCGAGCAGATCGGCGTCTCGCAGATGCACGTGTCCCGGCTGCTGGCCCGGGCCCTGACCAAGCTGCGCGGGCAGCTCGACGGAACGTACTAGGGGGTGGCGGCGGCCGGGCGGCGGGCCCGGCGTCGCGGTCAACCCGGCCCGGTCGGCGGTGCGCCGGCCGGGCCGTTCCGTGTTCCGGGGGCAGCGCGGACCGTCCGGCGGCGCGGTGCGAGAGTGGGTCCGTGCTCGCCGACGTCACCCTCGACCTGCCGGTCCGGCCGGTGCTGCCGGCGCTCGTCGAGGCGCTGCGCGCCCGGGGCGCCGCCGTGCTGGTGGCGCCGCCGGGCACCGGCAAGACCACTACCGCGCCGCTCGCGGTCGCCGACGCCGTCGCCGGACGGGTGGTGATCGCCCAGCCCCGGCGGGTCGCCGCCCGCGCCGCCGCGCACCGGATGGCCGGGCTGCTCGGCGAGCGGGTCGGCGACCGGATCGGCTACGCGGTGCGCGGCGAGCGGCGGTCCGGGCCACGTACCCGGATCGAGGTGGTCACCACCGGCCTGCTGGTGCGGCGGCTGCACCACGACCCGGAGCTGCCCGGCGTGGACGCAGTGCTGCTCGACGAGTGCCACGAGCGGCAGCTCGACGCCGACCTGGCGCTGGCGTTCAGCGTCGAGGCGCGCGGCACGCTGCGCCCGGACCTCTGGCTGCTGGCCATGTCGGCCACCCCGCAGGCGGACCGGTTCGCCGCGCTGCTCGGCTCCGGCGACCCCGCGCCAGTGGTGCGCGCCGAGGCCGCCCTGCACCCGGTCGATCGGGTGTGGGCGCCGCCGCCGCGCCCGGTGACGCCGCCCGGCGGCGGCCGGGTCGATCCGGCGCTGCTGGACCACGTGGCCGCCACGGTCCGCCGGGCGCTGCGCGAACGCGACGGCGACGTGCTGGTCTTCCTGCCCGGGGCGGGCGAGATCGCCGCGGTCGCGGGGCGGCTGGCCGACCTGCGTGAGCACGTCGCCGTCCTGCCGCTGCACGGCCGGCTGCCCGCCGCCGCCCAGGACGCGGCCCTGACACCGGCCGCCGGACGGCGCGTGGTGCTGGCGACCGCAGTGGCGGAGAGCAGCCTGACCGTGCCGGGCGTGCGGGTGGTGGTCGACGCCGGCCTGAGCCGCGTACCCCGCACCGACCTGGCCCGAGGGCTGGGCGCGCTGGTCACGGTGCCGGTGTCCCGGGCGGCGGCCACCCAGCGGGCCGGCCGGGCCGGACGGGAGGCGCCGGGCGCGGTCTACCGCTGCTGGTCGCAGGCGACACACGAGCGGCTCGCCCCGCAACCCGAGCCGGAGATCGCCACCGCCGACCTGACCGGGTTCGCGCTGGAGCTGGCGGCGTGGGGCACGCCGGACGGCGCCGGTCTGGCGCTGCCCGATCCGCCGCCACCGGCCGCGCTGGCCGTGGCAAGGGAGACCCTGCGCACGCTCGGCGCGGTGGACGACGACGGCCGGATCACCGCGCGGGGCCGGGCGGTCGCGGCGGCAGGCACCCATCCCCGGCTGGCGCGGGCCCTGCTGGACGGTGCGCTCCGGGTCGACGCGGACCGGGCCGCCGAGGTGGTGGCGGTGCTCTCCGACGACACGCTGGGCGGGCCGGGGGACGACCTGCCGGCCCGCTGGCGCCGCCTGCGCTCCGGCGCCGACCCGGCCGCCACCGCACGCTGGCGCGCCGAGGTACGCCGGCTGCGTGCCGCCCTGCCCACCGCCCCCGCCGACCGACGCCCCACCGGCACGCCCACCGACCCGGCGCCGCACCGTGGCGCCAGCGGGCAGCCGGCGGGAGACCGGCGGGAGCGTCTGCCCGACGATCTGGCCGCGGGGCTGCTCGCCGGGCTGGCGTACCCGGAACGGCTGGCCCGGGTGCGGCGGCCGGGCGGGTCCGCGTACCTGATGGCCGGCGGAACCGCAGCGGAGCTGGCGCCCGGGTCCGGGCTGGCCGGGTCGGCGTGGCTGGCCGTCGCGGTGGCCGACCGCTCCCCCGGCGCGCCGGCCGCCCGGGTGCGGCTGGCCGCGCCGATCGACGAGGCGACCGCCCGGGAGGCCGGGGCGGCGCTGCTGCGCTCCGGGCGCGAGGTGGCCTGGGCCGGCGGGGACGTGGTGGCCCGGGAGGTGGTCCGGCTCGGCGCGATCGAGCTGGTCGAGCGGCAACTGACCGCGCCGGCGCCGGACCTGGTCGCGGCGGCGCTGCTGGACGGGCTGCGGCAGGAAGGGCCGGGACTGCTGCGCTGGACGCCGGAGGCGACCGGGCTGCGTCGCCGGATGGCGTTCTGCCGCCACGCGCTCGGCGAGGACTGGCCGGACGTCTCCGACGCGGCGCTGCTCGACCGCGCGCCTGACTGGCTCGGGCCGGAGCTGGTCCGCGCCCGCCGCCGGGCCGACCTGGGCCGGGTGGACGTGGCGGCGGCGCTGCGCCGGTTGCTGGACTGGCGGCAGGCCGCCCGGCTGGACGAGCTGGCCCCGGAACGGCTCGCGGTGCCGAGCGGGTCGCGGGTGCGTGTCGACTACGCCGATCCGGCCGCGCCGGTGCTGGCGGTGAAGCTCCAGGAGACGTTCGGCTGGCGGGACGTGCCGCGGATCGCCGACGGGCGGGTGCCGGTGCTGCTGCACCTGCTCTCCCCCGCCGGGCGGCCGGTGGCGGTCACCGCCGACCTGGCGTCGTTCTGGCGAACCGGCTATCCGCAGGTACGGGCGGAGCTGCGTGGCCGCTACCCGCGCCACCCGTGGCCGGAGGACCCGACCACTGCCGAGCCGACCCGTCGGGCCGCTCCGCGTCGACGGTGACGGCTACTCCTCGACGACGTCGGCGATCACGACTGTGATGTTGTCCGGGCCACCGGCCCGCAGCGCCAGGTCGATCAGCCGGGCCGCGCAGGCGTCCCGCTCCAGCTGTTCGTTGAGCACCTCGGTGAGCGTGTCCGCGCGGACCACGTTGGAGAGGCCGTCGCTGCACAGCAGCCAGCGGTCACCGGCGCGGGGCACCATCGTCGCGTACGACGGGGAGACCTGGTCGCCCTGCAACGCCTGGGTGACCACCGCCCGCCGCGGATGGCTGCTGGCCTGCTCGGCGGTGATCACGCCCTGGTCGACGAGCATCTGCACGAACGTGTCGTCGCGGGTGACCTGCTTGAGCACGCCCTCGCGGAACAGGTAGGCGCGGGAGTCGCCGACGTGCGCCAGCGCCAGGCAGCTGCCGGTACGGGCGAACAGCAGCGCGGTGAGCGTGGTCCCCATGCCCTGACGCTCCGGGTCCTCCTCCACCGCCTGGCGGATCCGCGCGGTGGCCAGCTCGATCGCGCCCTGGAGCGCGGCGACGAGCGCGTCCTCCGGCGTCTCCACGTCCAGCGGGGCGATCGCGTCGATCGCGATGCGGCTGGCCAGGTCGCCGGCCGCCATGCCGCCCATGCCGTCGGCGACCGCGACCAGCCAGGGGCCCGCGTGCTGCGCGTCCTGGTTGCCGCTACGAATCAGCCCACGGTCGCTCGCTCCGACGGAACGAAGCTTCAGGGTCATGGGTCGCAGCCTGCCAGGTCGAGGGCTCGGTTGTCTGTAGGAGATCACCGACATCGTACGTGGCGCGCCTGATCCCTCCGCGAGCGGGCGTTCGGCCGAGCATCGGGCCAGATCGATTGACAGCGACGGAACGCGGTGGAAACATCGCCCTGATATTGGGAGCGCTCCCAGCTCCCGTGGTCCCCCACCACCCCCGAGCACGGAAGGAACCTCCGTGACCCGATCCCGTCGTCGGCTCGCCGCGCTCGCGGCCACCACGCTGGCGCTCACCGGCCTCTCCGCCGGCCCGGCCCTTGCCGAGGTGCCGCCGGACGCCCCCGAACAACTCCGTAACGGCGACTTCAGCGCCGGTGTCTCCCCCTGGTTCTCCTACGGCACGGGCGACCTCGCGGTCGTCGACGGCCGGCTCTGCACCACAGTCGCGGCGGGCACCGCCAACCCCTGGGACGCCGGCATCGGCCAGGACGCGGTGCCGCTGACGGAGGGCGCCGAGTACGAGCTGTCCTTCGACGTCTCCGCCACCCCCGGCGCGGCCGTCAAGGCGGTGCTCCAGCTCGGCAGCGCCCCCTACACCACGTACGCGAGCGTCGACGCGACCGCCGCCGGCACCGCGAAGCGCGTCACCACCACGTTCACCTCCCCGGCCGAGAACCCCACCGCCCAGCTGATCTTCCAGGTCGGCGGCAGCGCCGAGGCGCAGACGTTCTGCCTGGACAACGTGTCGCTGCGTGGCGGGGAGCCGGCGCCGCCGTACGAGCCGGACACCGGGCCCCGGGTCCGGGTCAACCAGGTCGGCTACCTGCCCGGCGGGCCGAAGCACGCGACTGTGGTCACCGAGGCCACCGAAGCGCTGCCGTGGCAGTTGAAGTCGGGCAGCGGCGCGGTGGTCGCCAGCGGGCAGACCACGCCGCGCGGCACCGACGCCGCCTCGGCGCAGAACGTGCAGACCGTCGACTTCTCCGCGTACCGCACGCCGGGTACCGGCTACACGCTCACCGTCGACGGTGAGACCAGCCACCCGTTCGACATCTCCGGCGCGCTCTACGACCGGCTGCGCGCCGACTCGCTGCAGTTCTTCTACGCCCAGCGCAGCGGTATCGAGATCGACGGCGACCTGATCGGCGAGGAGTACGCCCGCCCGGCCGGCCACCTCGGCGTCGCGCCGAACCAGGGCGACACCGACGTGCCGTGCCAGGCCGGCGTCTGCGACTACTCGCTGGACGTGCGCGGCGGCTGGTACGACGCGGGCGACCACGGCAAGTACGTCGTCAACGGCGGCATCGCCGCCTACCAGCTCCTGAGCACCTTCGAGCGGACCAAGACGGCCGAGACCGCCGACGGCGGCGCCGCCCTGGGCGACTCCACGCTGCGGCTGCCCGAGCGCGGCAACGACGTGCCGGACGTGCTCGACGAGGCCCGCTGGGAGCTGGAGTTCCTGCTGCGCATGCAGGTGCCGGCCGGCAAGCCGCTGGCCGGGATGGTCCACCACAAGATCCACGACCGGAACTGGACCGGCCTGCCGCTCTCGCCCCAGGACGACCCGCAGCCGCGTGAGCTGCACGCGCCGTCCACCGCCGCCACGCTGAACCTGGCCGCCGTCGCGGCGCAGTGCCAGCGGCTGTACGCCCCGTACGACGCCGCCTTCGCCGCGCGCTGCGGCACCGCCGCGAAGACCGCGTACGCGGCGGCCAAGGCGAACCCGGCGATCTACGCCCCGGCCAGCGACAGCACCGGCGGCGGCGCGTACGACGACACCAACGTCAGCGACGAGTTCTACTGGGCCGCGGCCGAGCTGTGGCTGACCACCGGCGACAAGGCGTACCTGGCCGACGTCACCGGCTCGCCGCTGCACACCGCCGACGTGTTCGCCCCGAACGGCGCGTTCGGCTGGCAGAGCGTCGCCGCGCTGGGCCGCCTGGACCTGGCCACCGTGCCGAACACGCTGCCCGCGGCGGAGAAGACCCGCATCCGCGAGTCGATCACCGCCGCCGCCGACAGCTACCTGGCCACGATCGCCGGCCAGGCGTACGGGCTGCCGTTCCCGGGCAGCGCCGACGCGTACGTCTGGGGCAGCAACAGCAACCTGGTGAACAACGCGATCGTGCTGGCCACCGCGTTCGACCTGAGCCGGGACGCGAAGTACCGCGACGGCGCGGTGCAGGCCGCCGACTACCTGTTCGGCCGCAACGCGCTGAACATGTCGTACGTGACCGGGTGGGGCGAGCAGCACGCCCGCAACCAGCACAGCCGGATCTTCGGCCACCAGCTGAACCCGGACCTGCCGCGACCGCCGGCCGGCTCGCTCGCCGGCGGCCCGAACGCCGCCCTGCAGGACCCGTTCGCGGCGAACCTGCTCGCCGGATGCGCGCCGATGTTCTGCTTCGTCGACGACATCAACTCGTACGCGACGAACGAGGTGGCGATCAACTGGAACTCGGCGCTGGCCTGGCTCGCGTCGTTCCTGGCCGACCAGGGTGAGGCCGGCGCGGTGCCGGCGCCGTCCTGCGCGGTCACCTACACCACCCACGGGAGCTGGCCGTCCGGCTTCACCACCCAGGTGACGGTGCGCAACACCGGCACGTCGGCGGTGAACGGGTGGAGCCTGCGGTGGGCGTTCCTCGGCGACCAGAAGGTGAGCCAGTCGTGGTCGGCGCAGGTCGGCCAGAGCGGTGCCACGGTCACCGCGAAGAACCTGTCCTGGAACGCGAAACTGGCGCCGGGCGCGTCCACCACGTTCGGCTTCAACGGCACCGCTTCCCGCTTCCCCAACCCGGATCCGGGGCTGGTCACAGTGAACGGAAAGGCCTGCACGGTCTCCTGACCGAGCTGACCGGACGCCATCGCAGGACCGGGTACGGTCCTGCGATGGCGTACCTCTTCCTGCTCGGCGCGATCACCGCCGAGGTGATCGGCACCAGCCTGCTCAAGGCGACCGACGGGTTCACCCGGCTCTGGCCGACGCTCGGCCTGGCGGTGGCGTACCTGTCCGCGTTCGGGCTGCTCTCGCTGGCCGTGAAGGACATCCCGGTCGGCGTCGCGTACGCGATCTGGTCCGGCCTCGGCACCGCCGCCATCATGGCGATCGGCGCGGCGTTCCTGGGCGAGCCGCTGAGCGTGGCGAAGGTGGTCGGCGCGGGACTGGTCATCGCCGGGGTGGTGGTGCTCAACCTCGGCGGCGCCCACTGAGCGTCGCCCGGCTCAGCCCGCCGCGCGCAGCAGCCGCAGCTGCCCGATCTCGGCCACGTTCTTCATCAGCTCGGCGTTCACCCACGCGGCCAGGTGCGCGACGGTGAGCCCCGCGTCGGCCGGCCAGGGGTACGCGGACGGCCGGTCCAGATCGGCCGCGGTCAGACCGTCCAGCGCGTCCGTCCACTGCTCCCGCAGCTCCCGCAGCCAGGCGACCGTCTCCGCGCCCGGCCCGGGCCAGCGAATGTCGTCGCGTTCCCGCGCCGGGCGCTGCCGCACGTGGTCGGTCGCGACCGACCACCACCAGCCGACGTGCCAGGTCAGCCAAGCGATGGTGGGCGCCGGAACCGGGTCCGGCTCGCTGTCCGCCCAGTCGGGACGCCACCCGCCGCCCGGGCCGGGACGCATGGTCCAGCACAGCACGGCCGGCTCCCAGAGGAAGTCCGCCGGCTCCAGCCGGTCGAGGTGGTACTCGGCGAGCGCCCAGGTCAGGTCGAACTGCCAGCGCAGCACGCCGGTCACGGAGGCAGGCATCGCGCGATCGTGGCACGGCCCCCGCCCCCGGTCGACCGGTTAACCGCCCTCCCGGCGTGTCGCCTCGGAACAGAAGAGTTGCCCCTCGGGCGTTATGCCTCTCAGTCATATTTATGACTGAGAGGCATAACGCTCGGAAGCTCATCCTTCCCGCGAGAGCTGCCGGCCGCGTTGGCGCAGCCAGGCCGGACCGAGCGTCGCTCCGGTGCCGCCCCGTCACCCGGCTTGCCGAGAATCCGGTGGACTCGCACAGGCACGTGCGCGACCGTGACCTCGTGGGCGGCGACGCGGAACGTCGGGAGTGGGCGGCAATGCCGGCCGGTAGCCGCGACGCGCTCGCGGCGCTCCCGTCGGCGGACCTGCGAACCCTGCTTCTCGGCGTCGCCCGTGACCGCGCCGGGGCCGTCCGGCCGGCGCAGGTGCTGCGGCGCTGGAATGAGGACCGGTTCGTCCGGCCGTCCGTGGCCGACCCCCGTGCGCTGTCCCGGGTGGAGGGGCGGATCTGGTCGTTGTTGCCGCCGGACGTGGCCGGGGTGGAGTTGTCACCGGTGGCGCCACTCGGCACCTGCACCACCGTCGCACCGGTCAGCCAGCACCGCATCGTCTCCACGATGCGCGGCGCGGAGGTGGTCAGCGACCCGACGAACGCTCTGGCGGTGGAAGCTGCGGTGCGCCGCAGGCAGGCCGATGAGGTGCACCTGGCCGCGATGCACAGGGTGCTGCGGGCACAGGACTTCGGGCCTGGCGCCTCGGCCCATTTCCGGCTCTGCGCGCTCGTCTCCACCGCACGGGACACCGGGTCGGGACGCACCGAGGCTCGGATGCTCGTCCGGCATCTCGCCTTCTGGCGTGCGGTGCTGGCCGACCTGGTTCCGGCGGCAACACCTCGGCTGCACGTCACGGCCCTGGACGAGATCGTCAGCGACCGGCTCGCCGACACGGTCCGTCCGATGCTCGGTGACGGCCCGGTTCCCCTGCATGACGAGCCCGAGCGGCAACGCGGTCGCGGCTACTACCGAGGTGCGGCGCTGCGGGTCACGGTCCGCGACGGTGGATGGGAGATCGGTGACGGCGGTTTCACCGACTGGACCGCACGGCTGCTCGGCGACGCCAAGGAGCGCTGCCTCATCTCCTGCCTCGCGACGGAGCGCCTCGTCGAGGTGGCGGCTCCCTGAGGCATCCCGTGACGGGAGGCCGCCCGCGAGCGACATGCTTCTCCCGGCCCAGCCCGGGGTTGTGACGGGCGTCGCCGGTTGCGGGGCACCGCTACAGCCGGCCCACATCTAGCGTCGATCGCATGGCCCTCGCCGGACCCTGCTGATGGGGCGCGTCTCGCCGCTCCCACCGCCCGGGCCGCTGCGCACGCTGGCCTACGCCACGCTGGTCAACAGCGTCGGCGCTGGGCTGTGGCTGGCCGGCGGGGCGCTCTACCTGACCCGGGACGTGGGCGTCTCCGCCACCTCGGTGGGCGCCGGGCTCACAGTCGCCGGGCTGGTCGGGCTGACCGCGAGCGTGCCGCTGGGCGCGCTGGCCGACAGGTGGGATCCGCGTACGCTCCGGGCCGTCCTCCAGGTGGGGCAGGCGGTCGCCGCGCTGGCGTACCTGCTGGTCGGCTCGTTTCCGGCGTTCCTGGCGGTGGCGGTGCCGGAGGCGCTGCTCGCGGCCGGCAACCTGGCGGTGCGGGCGGCGCTCGTCGGGGCGGTGGGCGGCCCGGACGGCCGGGTGCACGCCTTCGCCACGCTGCGCGCGGTGGCGAACCTGGGCATCAGCGTCGGCACCGCGCTCGCCGGGATCGCGCTCGCGGTGGACACGCACCGGGCCTACCAGGTGCTCGTCGTGGGCAACGCGGCCAGCTACCTGCTCTCGGCGGCGCTGCTGCTGCGCCTGCCACCGCAGCCGGCCGCCGACGGCGCGCGACCCACGCCGGGCGCGCTGTGGCGCGGCGGGCCACGACGGCGTGGCGGGGCGCTGCGGGACGGATGGTTCCTCGCGGTCAGCGGCGCGTCGGCGGTGCTGAGCACGCACGTGACGGTGCTCGTGCTCGTCGTGCCGCTGTGGACGGTGGAGCGGGCCGGCGCGCCGCCACCCGTGGTGTCGGCGGTGCTGCTCGCAAACACGGTGCTCACCGTGCTGCTCGCGGTCCGGCTGAGCCGGGGCGCGGAGCGAGCCGCGCCGGCCGCCCGGAAGCTGCGCCGGGCCGGGCTGGTGCTCGCGGCGGCGACACCCCTGTACGCCGTGACCGGCGTCCTGCCGGTGCTCCCGGCGGTCGTGCTGCTGCTCGTCGCCACCGCGGTGTGGACGGTGGGCGACCTGTGGCACGGCGCGGCCGGTGCGGGGCTCGCCTACGACCTGGCCCCGCCCGGGGCGATCGGGGCGTACCAGGGTGCGGACGGCCTGCTGGCCGGGTCGGCCCAGGCGCTCGGCCGTGGCCTGCTCACGCTGCTGGTGCTCGGCGGCGGTCCGGCCGGCTGGCTGGTGCTCGGCGGGATCTTCGCCGCCGTCGGGCTGACCGCCCCGGCGCTGACCCGCCGCGCGGTGGCGAACCGGCCGGCGCCGCAGGCGCGACCCGCCGGCGTGCCCGGCTGAGCGCGGTGTAGCAGCATGGCGGGATGACCGACCAGTCCTCCCTCACCATCCGCCCCGGTGGACCCGGCGACGCGCCCACCCTGCTCCGGCTGCTCGACAGCGCCACCGCCTGGCTGGCCGAGCGCGGGCGCACCGACCAGTGGGGCGCCGAGCCGGCGTCGATCGACCCGCGCCGCATCGCCCAGGCCGACGCGTGGGCGGCCGGGGACGGTCTGTACCTCGCCGAGATCGACGCGACGGTGGTGGGCGCGCTGGTGGTGGGCGCGGCGACGGACTACGTGCCGCCGGCCACCGAACCGGAGCTGTACGTGAACCTGCTGGTCACCGACCGGGCGTACGCGGGGCGTGGGGTCGGTGCGCGGCTGCTGGAGTACGCGGCGGAGCGGGCCCGCGAGCGCGGCGTCGGCCTGCTGCGGGTGGACTGCTTCCGCAGCCCGGACCGGGCGCTCGTGCGGTTCTACGAGAGCTGCGGGTTCACTGCCACCGAAACGTTCATCGTGGAGCGGACCGGCCGGGAGCCGTGGACCGGGCAGGTGCTGGAGCGCCGGATCGGCTGAGTCAGCCGATCTCCTCGTCCACGAAGCACCAGCGCCACGACTCCCCCGGCTGGACCGACCGCATCACCGGGTGCCCGGTGGCCTCGAAGTGCTTCGTGGCGTGCTGGTACGGCGAGGAGTCGCAGCAGCCCACGTGCCCGCAGGTCAGGCAGGCGCGCAGGTGCACCCAGTCCGGGTTGCCGATGGCCACGCAGTCCGGGCACTCGGTGGTGGTGCCGGGCTCGGCCGTGCCCGCCCCGGCCAGGTGCTGGCAACTCATTCGACGACCTCCTGTCGCAGCAGTGACTCCTCCAGATCCAGGTCACGATAGGCGCGGGTGAGCACCTCCTCCGGGATCTGGCCGGAGTCACGGGCGGCCCGGAACACCTCCCGCTCGGCGTCGATCATCTCCTGCCGCAGGCGCGCGTACGCCTGGGAGGGGGTTTCCCGTTCGGTGCCGCCGAGCCGTTCCCAGGCCAGGTTGGCGCGGGAGGTGACCAGCCCGCGCAGGCGTTCCACGACGGCCTCCGGCGCGGTCCCGGCCAGTTCGTCGAGGCGTTCCCGGGCCGCCCGGCTGGCCCGCTGCTGCACCCCGGCGGCGGACAGCGCGTCCTGCACCGGGTCGTCCTGGGGCAGCCGCAGCCGCCGGGCCAGCCACGGCAGCGTGGCGCCCTGCCCGACCAGGGTCGCCACGATCACCGCGAACGCCAGCCAGATCAGCAGCGCGCGCGGGTACGGCGCGTCGTCGGCGAGAGTCAGCGGCAGGCCCAGCGCGGCGGCCAGCGTCACCACGCCCCGCATGCCGGCCCAGCCGATGACGATCGGGTACTGCACCGGCGGCGCCGCGTCACGGTGACGGATCCGGGGCACGAGCCGGCCCAGGTAGGTCGCTGGGAAGACCCAGACGAACCGGGCCAGGAAGACGGCCGCCAGCACCGCCGCGGTGATCGCGACGAGCGAGCCGAACGGCTCCTCCAGGTCGCGCACCACCTCCGGCAGTTGCAGGCCCACCAGCAGGAACACCAGTCCTTCGAGCAGGAACCGGATCAGCCGCCAGAACGCGGTCACCTGCAGGCGGGAGGCGGCCGACATGAGCGTGGGCAGCTTGTGCCCGATGCCGAGGCCTGTCACCACCACCGCGACCACCCCCGAGGCGTGGATCTCCTCGGCGGCGAAGACCACGGCGAACGGCACGATCAGCGACAGCGCGTTGTCCAGCACCGGGTCGGTGGCGCGTTTGTGCAGGTAGCCGAAGACCACCACGCCGAGCAGGCCGACCAGGATGCCGCCGCCGGCCGCGACCACCACCTCCCGGGCCACGTCGCCGACGCCGACGCCGCCGCTGGTGGCGGTAGCCGCGACGATCGCGACCCGCAGCAGCACCAGCGCGGTGGCGTCGTTCACCAGGCTCTCGCCCTCCAGGATGGTGACGATCCGCCGGGGCAGGCCGACCCGGCGGGCCACCGCGGTGGCGGCGACCGCGTCCGGCGGCGCCACCACAGCGCCGAGGGCCAGGCAGATCGCGTACGGCAGGTGGGGCAGGAACCAGTGCACGACGGTGCCCACCACGAACGCGGTGAAGATGACCAGCCCGACCGCGAGCAGCAGGATCGGCCGCAGGTTGAGCCGGAACGCCGGCACCGACGTCTCCACCGCCGCCACGTACAGCAGCGGCGGCAGGATGCCCACCAGCACCAGGTCCGGGTCCAGCCGGACGTGCGGGAAGAACGGCAGGAAGGACAGCGCGAGACCGAGCACCACGAGCAGGATCGGCGCGAGCAGGCCGAGCTTGCGGGCCAGCGCCGCGCCGAAGGTGGCGATGGCCAGGAAGACCACTACCTCGAACAGAGCATCCACGAGCGTCGAGCTTATGCCCGCGGCGTCGATGTGTGATCAGGCGGCGGAGCGCAGCTTCGGCAGCACCTCCGCGCCGAACGTGTCGATGAACGCGCGCTGCTCCTGCCCGACGTGGTGCAGCGCGATCTGGTCGAAGCCCAGCGCCACGTACTCCTCCAGCCAGCCGATGTGCCGGCCCAGGTCGGCGGAGACGTTCACGGTCTCGGCGACCTTGGACATCGGCACGTCGGCGCTGACCACGTCGAAGTGCTCGGGGGTGTCCAGGTCCCAGCAGACCGGCGGGGCGAAGACGTTGCTGCGCCACTGGTCGTACGCGATCGCCTCGGCCTGCTCCTGCTCGGGCGCCCAGCTGACGTGCACCTGCAGGTGCAGCGGACCGCGCCCGCCCGCGTCCCGGTAGGCGTCGATCATCCGGCGCAGGTGCTCGACCGGCGCGTTGACGGTGATCAGCCCGTCCGCCCACTCGGCGCACCACCGCGCGGTGGCGACGCTGACCGCTGCGCCGACCAGTGCGGGCGGCTCCTCCGGCCGGGTCCACAGCTTCGCCCGGTCCACAGTGACCAGGCCGTCGTGGCTGACCTCCTCGCCGGCCAGCAGCGCCCGGATCACGTCGACGCACTCGCGCAGGCGGGCGTTGCGGACGTCCTTGCGCGGCCACACCTCGCCGGTGATGTGCTCGTTGGCCGCCTCACCGCTGCCCAGCGCGGCCCAGAACCGTCCCGGGTACATGGCGCCGAGCGTGCCGATGGCCTGCGCGATGATCGCCGGGTGGTAGCGCTGGCCGGGCGCGTTCACCACGCCGAAGGACAGGTTCGTGGCCTGGAGCGCGGACCCGAGCCAGGACCAGGCGAAACCGGAGTGGCCCTGCCGCTCGCTCCACGGCGAGAAGTGGTCGGAGCACATGGCCGCGTCGAAGCCGGCGCGCTCGGCGTGGATCACCGCCTCCAGCAGCCGGGCCGGATGGATCTGCTCGTGGGATGCGTGGAAGCCGAACGCCGTCATGCTCGCCACTCCTACCCGTGACGGCGTCCGGCCAATCGCATCTACTCGGAGTGCGCGCCGGCGCCCGCGCCCGCCTCGCCCTCGCCGACCCACACGGTCTTGGTGTTGCAGAACTCGCGCATGCCGGCGGCGGACAACTCGCGGCCGTACCCGGAGTTCTTCACGCCGCCGAACGGCAGCTCCGGGTACGAGGTGGTCATCCCGTTGATGAACACGTTGCCGGCGTCCAGGTCGACGGCGAAGCGCTCCTGCTCGGCCGGGTCGTTGGTCCAGGCGTTGGAGCCGAGGCCGAAGCTGGTGCCGTTGGCGACCTCGATCGCCTCGGAGTACGAGCCGACCCGGAAGAGCCCGGCGACCGGCCCGAACACCTCCTCGCTCCACATGCGCATCTCCGGGCGCAGGTCGGTGACCACAGTCGGCGGGTAGTACCAGCCGTCGCCGGACGGCTTCTCGCCGCCGCAGAGCACCGTCGCGCCCTGGTCCACCGCGTCGGTGACCTGGGCGTGCACCTCGTCGCGTCCGCGCTCGCTGGCCAGCGGGCCGACGTCGGTGCCGTCGTCCATCGGGTCGCCGACGCGCAGCGCCGCCATCCGGGCGGCGAACTTCTCGGCGAACGCGTCGAAGACGTCGGTGTGCACGATGAACCGCTTCGCGGCGATGCAGGACTGGCCGTTGTTCTGGCAGCGGGCGGTGGTGGCCACCTCGGCCGCGGTGTCCAGGTCGGCTGAGGGCATCACCACGAACGGGTCGCTGCCGCCCAGCTCCAGCACCGTCTTCTTGATCTCCCGGCCGGCGATCTGGGCGATGGACCGGCCGGCCGGCTCGCTGCCGGTGAGCGTGGCGGCGCGTACGCGCGGGTCGCTGAGGATCCGGTCGACCGCGTCGGAGCCGACCAGCAGCGTGGTGAACGCGCCCTCGGGGAAGCCGGCCCGGCGGAACAGGTCCTCCAGGTAGAGCGCGGTCTGCGGCACGTTCGAGGCGTGCTTGAGCAGGCCGGTGTTACCGGCCATCAGGGCCGGCGCGGCGAAGCGCATCACCTGCCACAGCGGGAAGTTCCACGGCATCACCGCGAGCACCGGGCCGATCGGCTGGTAGCGCACGTACGCCCGCTTCGCCTTGACCGCGGCGGCGTCGGCCGGCTCGTCGGCGAGCATCCCTGGTGCGTTGTCGGCGTAGAAGCGGCAGGCGGTGGCGCACTTGGTGACCTCCGCCTTGGCGGCCGCGTACGTCTTGCCCATCTCGGTGGTCATCAGCCGGGCCGTCTCGTCGCGCTCGGCGTCGAGCCGGTCGGCCGCGGCGGTGAGCCAGCGGGCCCGCTGCGCGACGGTGGTCTCACGCAACTGCCGGAAGGCCAGGTCAGCCCGCTCGATGGCGGCGTCGATCTGCTCGTCCGACATCGCCTCGTACGTCTTGAGCACCTGTCCGGTGGCGGGATTGGTGGTGGCGATGGGCATGTCGTCCTCCTGTCACTCGAACAGCGAGTGCCGTACGCCCGGCTCCTCCCGGCGGCGCGCGGCGCGGCGGCGCTGGATCACGACCAGGTCGACCACCGCCACGACGGCGAGGAGCGCGCAGACCACGCCCAGCCAGGCGATGTCGGCGGCGAACGCGAGCACCGCGAAGACGGTCATCACGACCAGACCGAACGTCGCCAGCACGAGCCGCAGGTTCAGGGCGCTGTTCGCGTGGCCGACCGTGCCACGGGCGCGCCGGGGTTGTGATCGGGTCATTCCTGGGGCCTACCCCGGCACGGGCGGGGCTAACCGGCCGCTACCGGTACGGCCCGGGCCGTACCGGTGATGCGGGACACCCGGCGGGCGGTCGCCGGATGCGGCCGGCGGGCGGGTGCGTTACTTCGGGGTGCCGGTTCCGGCGGAGATCCCGCGGGCCGGTGGAGAGGATGGCATGACCACGACGCAGGCCGTACCCGTGACCGTCGCCGTGTCCCGGCGCGCCGACCCCGCGCGTACCGACGAGGTGGTGGCGTGGATGCGGGCCGGGACGGCGCTCGCGGAGAGCTTCCCGGGCTTCCTCGGCGCCGGTTTCGTCCGCAGCGCCCCCGGTTCCGGCGAGTGGCACGTGATGTACCGCTTCGCCGACGCGGACACGCTGCGCGGCTGGGAGGACTCGCCGCAGCGGCGCTGGTGGCTCAGCTCGGCGCAGGGCATCGTCGAGCACACCCGGGTGGAGCGGCGCACCGGCATCGAGGGCTGGTTCGCCCCGCCGGTGGACCACGTGGTCGAGACGTTCGGCGAGCCGGAGCCGGCCGCGCCGCCGCGCTGGAAGCAGGCGGTCACGATCTGGCTGGCGTTCTTCCCGCTCAGCCTGGCCGCCACGCTGCTGACCACCCGGTTCCTCGCCGACGTGCCGCTGGCCGGGCGGACGCTGCTGATGACGCTCGTGCTCACCCCGCTGATGACCTACCTGGTACTGCCCCGGATCACCCGCGCGCTGCACCGGTGGCTGCACGGCCGGCCTGCGCCGACCCGACAGATGTGAACGACAGTGGTCGATGCCCGATAGCCGACAGAACCGCTTCCGGGGCCCCGCCGGGGCATAGGGTGGACGCGCCCGTTGCCGCCGCCGGACGGGGGAACCGATGCCTCGACGCTGGATCGCCGCGCTGGCCTGCCTGGCGGCGCTCGTCGCGCTGGCCTGTGACGGCTCCGGCGAGGCGTCGCCCCGGCCGTCCGGCACGCCCCGGCCCGGCGAGCCCCGGGCGCTGGTCGCGCTCGGCGACTCGGTGAGCACCGGCTACGGCTCCTGCCTGGTGCTGGTGAGCTGCGAGCGCAACTCCTGGTCGACCGGGGACGGCCTGCGGGTGGAGAGCCTCTACCGGCGGCTGCGCGCCGACGCGCCGGGGCTGCGGGCGTACAACCGGGCGGTGCCCGGCGCCCGCGCGGCCGGGCTGGCCGACCAGGCCCGGTCGGCGGTACGCGACAAGGCAGACCTGGTAACCGTGCTGATCGGGGCGAACGACGCCTGCCGGGGCGACGTCGACGACATGACCGCCGTCGCGACCTTCCGGGATCAGGTCGACGCGGCGCTCGCGGTGCTGCGCGAGGGCCGGCCGAAGGCCCGGGTGCTGGTGGTCAGCATCCCGGACCTGTACCGGCTCTGGCAGATCGGCCACACCGAGCCCCGCGCCGTGCGGGCCTGGTCGCGTGGCGTCTGCCCGGCGCTGCTGGCCGACGCCACGTCGACCGCGCCCGCCGCGGCGGCCCGCCGGGCCCGCGTCCAGGACCGGATCGAGGCGTACGACGGCCAGCTCCGTGCCGCCTGCCGGGCGTACGGATCACGCTGCCGCTGGGACGGTGGCGCGGTGCACCGCCACCGCTTCACCCTGGACCAGGTGAACGCGCTGGACTGGTTCCACCCGAACGCGGCCGGGCAGGGCCGGCTGGCCGAGGTGGCCTGGAACGCCTCCGGCTGGGCGAGCTGACCGGCCGGCGTCGGCCGCCCCGGGTGGAGCGGCCGGCGCAATGCTGGTCAGGGCTGGCGCGGACCGGGAAGCGGCCGGGGACCGCCGGCCCGGTAGAGGGCGCGCGTACGGTCGGCCAGCTCCTTCGTGGCC